>JAJYBQ010000157.1 GCA_021778935.1 Pseudomonadota bacterium
GTCTTTTTATTCGTCGTCGTCGCGAAGCTGCCGATTGCGGTACCCGTATGCGCGGACCTGCGTGCGCCTGAGACGTTCGGAATAGCCTTCCGGCGGGCGCACTGTGCCGGTCCAGCGGGGTCGGGCAGTGCGGTCGCGATCGGGAATACGATGCGCGCGCATAACCGGGAACGTGACCAGGTCCATAGGCGTGGCACTTGTCACCCGTTAGGGTGACGTACATCCCGGATACCGACGGCAATATCTGGATCGAACACGACGCGAACGTCGCGATCAAAAGAGTGCTGGTGATGGAATTGCGTTGCGCGCGAAGAATGTTGAGCGCGGCGTTTGCCGGCACCGTGCTTTCGGGCGTGGCATCATCTCGGACGGAGCGACGGAGGCGCGCTGGCAGGGGCGGGCGGTGGAGCGGTCGCACGAGCGGGCTTGGAATTCGAGATACGCAGCACAACCACTCCTCTTCCGTACGTAGCGGGCAGTAGCCGCTCGATCAGGATGCGGTAAGGACCGACCGTCAGGAGTTGGCCTGCGTGAACGTCGGGCTGCTGGTAGAGCGCGGGCTTGCCGTCGACGCTGATCGTGAGGCCGGCATGCAGGCCGCTGCGGCGCACGCCACGTTCATCGAGATAGTCACCGCCGCCGACATAACCGACGCCGATGCTGAGGGGGCCGAAATTGCCCTGAGTCGAACTTTCGACTGACCACTCGAAGCCGCGGTGGGTTCGCGAGACGCCCGGCGAAGTGGGCAATGCATGCAGCGCTTCCGGCGCCGCCCGGGCGCTCGCCGCCATTATCGCGAGCGCCGCCACAGGCAACACCGTCCGACGACCCGTCAACCCGTTGTGCCGGACCGCCATCCACCGGATGCGTTTTGCCACCCCATTGCTCCGTCGGGTTGCAGCGATCGGTTCAGCGCAACAGCGCGGGTGTCCGGCCGCGATCCGGGGAATAGACGACCCCGTTCTCGACCAGGATGGAGTGCAGTTCGGGTTCGCTCAGATAGAGCGGTCGCAATGCGTCCTGCCGGGCCGAATCGACCAGTTCGTACCACGGCGCGCCGTCGTGCGTGAATTCCTTGGTGACGACGACTTCGTGGAGCGAACGGTTGTCGGGGTTGCCGCTCGTGTTCACGTCCGCCATGATCGATTGTCCGGCCTGCAGCGTCCGATCGAATTCATCCGGTGTCACCACCTTGACCTCGCCGAGCGACTGCGCGATGTAGATCATCTCCCCGCCATTCAAGCCCGATTGCTCCACCACGTCCTGCGGCCCCGATTTCTCCACCGCGTCCTGCGGCGAGGGAGGCGGTGAACTCGGAGGCATCGTGCGCCAGGTTTCCTGGCCGATGAGGTCGGTGGCAAGTGCGGCCACGACGCCGTAGGGGCGTTCGGCGGCGACCGCGAGCGCAAACAGCACGCAATCCGGATAATGAGTTTGCTCACCCGCGCTCCAAAGGTTGGGGCCGATCCCGGCGGCCGCCTCGCGCGCGAGCTGCGCGTCGTTGCTGCGCGCGACGATCCTGCGCCAGGAAACGGGATACCCGGCGCTGTCACCGTACTCTGGTGTCAGCGGGAGCCGATCGAGCGCCGCGGCGAGGCTCGCGCGCTTCGCAGCCGACCAGCCAAGCTGCGCCGCGAGGTCCTCGAGTCCGTAGGTCACGATCTGATCCGGCGAGAGCTGTGCGAGCGGCGTGCATACGTGATGCACGATGATCGCATTCTGGGTCTCGGTACGGTATTGACCGGTCTCGATCGCGCCCGCCGGACACCCGGCCGACGCGAGCCTCGAGACCGAGACCAGAGCGGCGGCCAGGCACCAGGCGCCACGCAGCGTGCGACGCCGGGACGGATCCCAACCGGGTGCGGCGGGCCGCATGCTAATGAACCCGTGGCGCGAGGCGCGGCACCGGCGGTTCCGCCATCGGCGCCTTCTTCGGCGTCTCGTAGACATTTTCGATCTGCTTTTCCCGGTCCGTGCGTTGCACGTCGTCGGTGGCGACCTTGTTTTGTGCCTTGGCGAGATCGTCCGAGGCTTTGGTCAGTGCGACCTCGACATTCCCCAGATCGGCGCCGCTGGCGTGCGCCTTCTGGGTCAGGAGGTCGTTGACGCGGCTCTGATCGCGCTCAGCTTCCTGCCGGTCCCGGTCCATGACCGCGGTCAACCGCCGGTATTCGGGATCGCGCGCGACCCGCTCCGGCACCACCGGTGCCGCCGTGGGCGTCCGCGGATCGATCCTCGGCGCCGCGCCGGCGAATCCGCCGCCCTTGTCCGGCGTCAAGCCGGCGAGTTCCGACGCTGCCGTTCTGGTGTGAGCATGTCTTGCTTCGTCGGAAGCGCCAGCCCAGGCTTTGAGATTGTCCATCGCGTTCGAACCGCTCTCGCCGATCGGGCCTGCGCCGCGCAGGTGTGGGTGGGCGTTATGACGATTGAACAGCTCGGAACCGGAGCCGGTCTTCAGCGAGTCATCGTCGTCGTTTCCGGTCTTCAGTCCGCCGCTCGAGCAACAGGCGCCATCCTTGAGCGTCGAGGCGGCGGCGTTTCGCTCGGCGATGAACCGTGCCTGGGCGGCGGCCCGGGCTTGCGCCTGTTGTCGTTCGAGTTCCTTCTGGTGCTGCGCGAGCGCGTGCTTGCGCTGTTGTTGCTCGAGGAACAGTCGGCGTTGTTGCGCCAGGTATTGCTGTCGCTGCAGCATCATTTGTCGCTGCAACATCATCTGCCGTTGCCGCATCATCTGCAGCTGATAGTAGTAATTGTAGTTCGGGGCCGGCGTCCGGTAGCCGCCCGCCCCATTGGAGTTCTCGTTCTGGCAGGTGTCGCCGTAACCGACCCCGTTCAGATCGTACGAACAATCGGCGGACGCGCTGGCCGCCAGCAGCCAGCAGCCGACGAGCGCGAGCGGGATCATCCGGGAGATGACCCTGGTCGTCGTGATTCGCCTGTTTGCGCCGTGCATCAATCCGGTCCTTGCGGGCAGTGCGCGCCGCCGCTATTGCAACGTGTAATCATTCCTCACGCAGAAGTCGTCCTCTGAGGGTGCCGCCGGGTCCGGGATGCATTGCGATTTGATTTCGAACCAGGGCGTATTCTGGTGGGACGTCCCGAAACTGATCCACACCCGATCCGGCGAGGTGCAGTTCGTCCAGGTCACCTCGCCAAGGTTGACCTCGCCCGCGATCGCGAGCAGGGGGTCGGTCGTGGTCCCAGCCGTGCCGCAATACTGGAATGCCGTGCCTGGCAGTGCGAATTGAATCTCGTCCGCATCCTTGCCGCCGACGGTGAACTGCAGCGTGCGTCCCTGCCACGTGCCCACCTGCAATTGCGACAGGGTGCTGTACCAATTGGACTGCTTCGCATCCGCGTCCGAGCAGCGCATCGTGCCGTAATTCCCTTGGCGGTTACAGACTAAGTAGGATGCGAGCGTCGCCTTCCCATAGTGATCCTGCAGCGCGCTCGCGAGCTGCCGGGCGTTGTATTGGCGCATCCCGAGCGTGTTCGCGGCCGCCTGATCGTGCGCAGCGACATACTGCAGCTGATAGATCTTGCTGCGGATATCCTCGGCATCCCGGGCGTGCGGCGCGGCGAGCAGGTAATCTTCGTAGTCCAGGGCGGCGCGCGCGGCCGCGCCCCGCTTTTCTTCGGTCTTCGCCAGATCGTAATAGGGGTCCGGCCACCACGGCGCGGCGGCGACCGCCTGACGGAACTCGTCGCTCGCCGGCTTCAGGTCCTGCGGATTTGTGGCGAGCTTGAAGGCGGCCACCCCGCGGGCGAGGTGCTCGCGCGCGGTCTCGGGGATCGGCGGTGCCGGTCGAAGGCGGGCGGCGATCCGGATCGCCGCCCAGCGCCAGCTTTGGATCCCGGGATCGGCCTGCAGACGCGTCTGCACCCAGCGCAGGGCCGCGCGTGGCGCATGCGCGGCCGCGAGGGCTTGTTTCACCCGGCGTTCGGTGACCCAGGCCTGTGCGCTGGCTTGAACCGCGGCCGGATCACCGGTCAACGAGGCGACCAGGCGCGGATGGGTTTTCGCATCGGTCGTCAACGCGGCCTTGATCGACTGGGTGTCGGCGCCATAGGCGGCCAACGTCAGTGCGGCCGCGCGCTCGCCTTGCGAGACGGTATCGGCCAGTGGGGTGTCGCCGAAGCTGTCCTTCGGATCGACCTCGGCACCGTGGGCGAGCAGTACTTCGATGACTCCGGGACGGCCATAAATCACCGTTTGGATCGCCGTGGTGCCATCGTCGCTCCGGGCATCTAGCCTGGCGCCATGCGCGAGCAGTTCCTCGGCGACGCCGGGGGTCCGGGCATCCATCAGCGCGGTGCCGCCGCCAAGATCGGTGCCCGCAACGGCAGGCCGCGCCGCGTTGACATCGGCGCCATGGGCGATTAGGGCCGAAGCGATCTTCCGGTTGGCGGCGAAGAACAGGGCGTTATACGGGTCACCGACGTAGGAATCCGTCGCAGCTACGTTGGCGCCGTGCTGAAGCAGCAAATTGAGGATATCGGTACTGCCGCACTGGGCGGCGATCATCAGCGCGGTCTTGCTGTTGGCGCCGGTGGCGTCAACGTACGCACCGTGGGCGATCAGCGCCGCGGCGCGCGGCGCGTCGTCTAGCGCTGCGGCCAGCATCAAGGGCGTGACGAAGGCGTCATCGCGCACGTTGATGTCGGCCCCATGCGCGACCAGCCATCGGGCGGTGCGCGGATGGCCGAAAAAGGCGGCGCGCAGGAGCGGCGTCTGGCCACCTGAATTCTTGGCGTCGATGTTCGCGCCATGCGCGAGCAGTAATCGGATCAGGTCGATGTGACCATCGCTGGCGGCGTCCGCCAGTGCCGTATCTCCATCAAGGCCGGGCTCGTCCACCGGTGCTCCATGAGCCAATAGCGCGCGAGCAACATCAACATGATCGTATAACGTCGCCTCGTCCAACGCCGTGGTGCTGCTGCCCCCATGCGCGGTGACGTCGGCGTGGGCGGCGAGCAGCGCGTTGACGACGTCGAGATGGCCGTACTCCGCGGCATCCATCAGCGCGGTATCACCCTCTGAGTCCGCGGCGTTCACGTTCGCGCCGGCGGCGAGCAGTGAGCGTACGGTGGCGAGGTCGCCGGTGCCGGCTGCGTTGCGCAACGCCGTTTCGTTGGGCCCGTTGGCGGCGGGCGCGGTGACTTCGGGGCCCAGGTACCCAGCCGGGCCCGGTGTCATTGCCGCGCAGGGCGCCGTCAATACAGCGGTCGCCAGCAGGGCGCCCAACGCCGAACGTTCAACCCGGCGTGCCTTGAACACCTGCATCGGTGACTCTCCTTTCCGTAACGACGGCCGCGTCCATCGCGACTCTTGCGGCCGATTGTCGAGCGATTCTAGCGGATAAAATTTAATGCAGGAATGCGCGCCGCAGTGTGTGCGGAGTCGCATTTTGCGGATCGCTCGGCGACGCCTGGGACAGCAAGTCGCACGAAGCCAATGACGCCGGTCCGTCGAGCCATGGCCGCTGGGTATAACCCTGCATTCCGGATGAACGCAGGCGCCGGCGCAATGCCTGTGCCGCGGGGGCATGCATTCAACCTATCCAGGAGGGTGAGCGCCTAACGTTGTTCCGATTCCTGCCCGCACGATGCGGTCCGATCGAACGCGGCTGCATCCGCATCAGCAAGTCATGCGGTCCATTGCGCCAGTAAGCGTAAACGATCAGTCGATGTTTCCTTTACCGCGTCGATACGCCGCGATCCAGTCCGTCGCAATCCACCGCCGTGCGGTCGCGAGGCGAAGCCGCCCATGGCAGACCAACCAGCGCAGACGGTTCTCAAGGTGGTCCTTCCGGTACGACCCCCAGCCTCCCTCGACGAAGTGGGGTTCGGGCCAGAGGTTGCGCGGGGAGGCGGGAGCGCCGCCGAGTTCGAGCGGAATCAGGTGATCTTCCTCGTAGTCCCGCAGCCGGCGATCGCGGTAGCGGTACTCGCGAATCTGCGCGCGCTTGAGCCGTTCCGTGTACCGCTCCGG
>JAJYBQ010000158.1 GCA_021778935.1 Pseudomonadota bacterium
TCAACGGGTCATCGACGCCTGCCAACGCCACGACCTGCAGGCAATCCGCACGCGGGCGGACCATGCCACCGGCACCGACCGCCTGGCCGAGGCCTGCGCGATCCTGGCGCTCGAACCGGAGGAGATCGTCGTCAATGTCCAGGGCGACGAGCCGCTCATTCCGCCGGCGATCATCCGCGACGTCGCCGGCATGCTGGCCGCGCATCCGGGCTGCGAGATCGCCACCGTGGCCCATGCGCTGCACCACGCGGAAGAATTTTTCGATCCCAACGTCGTCAAAGTGGTGCTCGACGCGGAAAACCGGGCACTGCTGTTCTCGCGCGCGCCGATCCCGTGGTCGCGCGACGGCTTCGCGCCGCTTGCCGTGGGCGGAACCGCGCCTTCCGCAGCGCTTCCGGCAGGCCTGCCGGCCCTTCGTCATATCGGGCTCTACGCCTATCGCGCCGGATTTCTCACCCGCTTCCCCACGCTGCCGGTTCCGGCGATCGAACACCACGAAAAACTCGAGCAACTGCGGGCGCTCGCCCACGGCGTGGCGATCGCCGTGCTGCGCGTGGATACACCGCTGCCGCCGGGGGTGGACACCCCGGCGGACCTCGAACGGATTCGCGCGCGGTTCGGGTAAGATCCGGCGCAAGGAACTCCAGGAATCTCAAGAAAAACACCATGCGACTGATTCTGCTGGGCCCGCCCGGCGCGGGGAAGGGCACGCAAGCCGGGTTTCTCACCGCCCGATTGGGGATTCCGCAGATCTCCACGGGCGACATGCTGCGCGCCGCAGTGCAGGCAGGCACGCCCCTGGGGCTCGCGGCGAAGAAAGTGATGGAAGCCGGCCAACTGGTTTCCGACGACCTCATCATCGGCTTGGTCCGCGACCGTCTGGCGCAACCGGACTGCGCGCGCGGTTACCTGTTCGACGGTTTCCCCCGCACGCTTGCGCAGGCGGAAGCGCTGAAACAGGCGGCTGTGCCCATCGACCTGGTGCTCGAATTCGCCGTGCCCGACAGCGAGATCATCGAGCGCATGAGCGGCCGGCGTGTCCACCCCGGAAGCGGTCGCAGCTATCACCTGCGATTCAACCCGCCGAAGGTTGCCGACCGCGACGACCATACCGGCGAGCCGCTGGTGCAACGCGACGACGACCGCGAGGAGATCGTGCGCAGACGCCTGGAGGTGTATCACGCCCAGACCCGTCCGCTCATCGCGTACTACTCCGACTGGGCGGCAAGCGGCGACCCCCGGGCACCGCGCTATCGCAGCGTCGACGGCGTGGGCACGATGGCCGGGATCCGGACCCGTATCGAGGCTGCGCTGCGTCCATGACCGACATCATTGGGAAACCGATCATCCGTTTCCATATGCATTCGATTCGAGGACTGGTCCTGAACCCGTAATTTCCACGCTCGCGTCGCCGCACTCGCGGCAAGGAGCCTTGCATGTCCGTCATCGCACTTGCACTGCTTTGTGGGCTCGCCGCCGTCGCATTCGGGGCGGTTTCGACGTTGTGGATTCTCAAGCAGGACCCCGGCAGCGCCCGCATGCAGGAGATTGCCGCCGCGATCCAGCAAGGCGCCCAGGCCTATCTGAAGCGGCAATACCGCACCATCGCGATGGTGGGCGTCGTGCTGGCGATCGTCATCGCGGCAATTCCGCAACTGGGCCTGTGGACGGCATCGGGCTTCGTGCTGGGCGCGCTGCTTTCGGGCTCTGCCGGATTCATCGGCATGAGTGTTTCGGTGCGCGCCAACGTCCGCACCGCCCAGGCCGCCAGTCGCGGACTCAATGCGGCGCTCGGCGTCGCCTTCCGCGGCGGCGCGATCACCGGCATGCTGGTGGTGGGCTTGGGCCTGCTCGGCGTCGCCGGGTTCTATGCAATCCTGCTCAGCGTCCGGGCCGGACACGGCGGCACCACGGCGATGCTCCACCCGATGATCGGGCTCGCGTTCGGCTCATCGCTGATCTCGATCTTCGCCCGCCTCGGGGGCGGCATCTTCACCAAAGGCGCGGACGTCGGCGCGGACCTCGTCGGCAAGGTCGAAGCCGGCATTCCGGAAGACGACCCGCGTAACCCGGCGGTCATCGCCGACAACGTCGGCGACAATGTCGGCGACTGCGCCGGCATGGCGGCCGACCTCTTCGAAACCTTCGCCGTGACGGTCGTCGCGACCATGCTGATCGGGTCGTTCACATTTCCGAACGACGATGCCGGCGTGACCTATCCGCTGGCGCTCTCCGGAGTGTCGATCCTCGCCTCCATTGTCGGCAGCTTCTTCGTCAAGGCGCGGGACGGCGGCAAGATCATGAATGCGCTCTACCGCGGCCTGGCCGTCGCCGGCGCGATCGCGCTCGTGCTGTTCTGGTTCGTCACGCGCTGGCTGCTCGGCGCGGCGTCCATGCCGCCCGGAACGAGCGCTACGGCGCTCTACGGGTGCGCGGCGATCGGCATCGCATTGACCGCGGCGCTGGTGGTCATCACCGAGTACTACACCGGCACCCAATATCCGCCCGTGCGCGGCATCGCCCATGCGTCCACCACCGGCCACGCGACCAACATCATCGCCGGTCTGGCCGTCTCGATGCGCGCCTGCGCGTGGCCGCTGGTGGCCATCTGCGCCGCCATTCTCGGCGCCTACGCGCTCGGCAACCTCTACGGCATTGCGGTCGCGGCCACCGCCATGCTGTCGATGACCGGCATCGTCGTTGCGCTCGACGCGTACGGACCGATCACCGACAATGCCGGCGGCATCGCGGAAATGGCCGAGTTGCCGGAAGCCATCCGCAACATCACCGATCCGCTGGACGCGGTCGGCAACACCACCAAGGCCGTGACCAAGGGCTATGCGATCGGCTCCGCCGGCCTCGCGGCGCTCGTCCTGTTCGCGGATTACACCCGCGCCCTCGACCGCGAGGGGATGCATACGTCGTTCGAACTCTCCAACCATCTGGTCATCGTCGGCCTCTTCATCGGCGGCCTGGTCCCGTACCTGTTCGGAGCCATGGCAATGGAAGCGGTGGGGCGCGCCGCCGGCGCGGTGGTCGAGGAGGTGCGACGGCAGTTCCGGGAGATCGCCGGAATCATGGAGCACAAGGCCAAACCCGACTACTCGCGGGCCGTCGACATGCTTACCGCCGCGGCGATCAAGGAGATGATGATTCCTTCGCTGCTGCCGGTGCTCGTCCCCATCGCCGTCGGCGTCGTGCTCGGGCCCGCCGCCCTGGGCGGCGTTCTGATGGGGACGATCGTCACCGGCCTGTTCGTCGCCATTTCCATGACCACCGGCGGTGGCGCATGGGACAACGCCAAGAAGTACATCGAGGAAGGGCACTACGGCGGCAAAGGCTCCGAAACCCACAAGGCCGCCGTGACCGGCGACACCGTCGGCGACCCGTACAAAGACACGGCAGGCCCGGCGGTCAATCCGCTCATCAAGATCATCAACATCGTCGCGCTGCTCATCGTTCCGGTGCTGGCATCGCTGCACAGGTGACCCGGAACGGCCCGGTGCGATCGGAGTCGAGATCCTCCCATTTCCCTTCGTCCGATCGGGAAATCGTCACCGATCCCCGCATACACTTCCCCATTTCACCCAAGGAGAAACGACATGACGATCCAGATCGGCGACACCCTGCCGGACGGCACCCTGCAGGAGTTTTTCGCGGTGGAGCAAGACGGCTGCCCGGTCGGCCCGCATTCCTTTTCCGTTGCGGACCAGCTGCACGGCAAAACCGTGGCAATCTTCGGCATCCCGGGGGCATTCACCCCGACCTGCTCGGAGCGGCACCTGCCGGGCTATCTCGCCAACCACGATGCGCTGCGCGCCAACGGCATCGATGAAATCTGGTGCTTCGCGGTCAACGATGCGTTCGTGATGGGGGCCTGGGGCCACGACCAGGGCGTCGGGGACAAGATCCGCATGGTCGCCGACGGTTCGGGCACCTACACGGCCAAGCTCGGCCTCGAACTCGACCTCGTCGCCGCCGGCCTGGGCACCCGCTGCAAGCGCTTCTCGCTCGTCGCCCAGGACGGCGTGGTCACCCTGCTCAACGTCGAAGAAGGTGGCGAACTCAAGGTCAGCGGCGCGGAAACGATGCTGGAGCAGATCGGCTAGCGGTGTAGTGCGTTGGAAATGTCGGCGCGAAAGGACGGCATCGTCTTCGGCCGGCCGGGGTTCGGATTGATGAGGCAATTGCGGGGATGACGCGCGCACCGCGCAGCCGCCGCTCGCAGCCACGACCTCGACCCGGCAAACAAACCCCTCCCGCGTGCGGGAGGGGACGTACTTCGCCCGTCGCGCCGCCCTACCGATCCCGCAACACGAAATCCCGCGGTCGAAACCCCGCCGCCCAGAGCAGCGCGGCATAGATCACCGCGCCCGCGGCCACCACCGCTGCCAGCCACTCCGCCCGCTCCAACCAGCCGTGAGGCGCCAGCGCCGCAAACGAAAAACGGTGCTCGATCGCCGCCAACACGAGCGCGAACCCGACCAGGACGGCTCCGAGGCGCAAGGCGAACGAGCGCCATCCCGGCCCCGGCGTATAGATCCCCCGCTTGCGCAGGCCCCACAACAACAGGACGCAGTTGATCAACGCGCCAACGCTGATCGACAGCGCCAGCCCGGCGTGCGCCAGCCACGGTACGAACACGAGATTGGCAAGTTGGGTAACCACCAGCACCGATACGCCGATTCGCACCGGAGTACGGATATCCTGCTTGGCATAGAACCCCGGGGCCAGGATCTTGATGCCGATCAGCCCCAGCAGCCCGAACGCGTATCCCCGCAGTGCCGCGGCCGACTGTGCAACGTCCCAGGCGTTGAAGCGCCCCCCTTCAAACAAGGCGCCGAGGAACCCCTCCGCGAACACCGCCAGCGCCAGCGCCGCCGGCAACGCCAACAGGCAGGCCAACCGCAACCCCCAGTCGAGCAGGCGGCTGTAGTGCGCGGCATCCCCGTTCGCGTGCGACTTCGAAAGTGTCGGCAACAGTACGGTGCCGATCGCCACGCCCAGCAGCGCGGTCGGCAGTTCCATGAGTCGGTCGGCGTAGTACAACCACGAATTGCTGCCGGTCGCCAGATGCGAGGCGATGTTGGTATTGATGATGAGCGACAACTGCGCGACCGACACCGCAAACACCGCGGGCAGCATCTGCCGCAGGATCCGACGCACATCGCCATCGGCGAACGCTCGGCGTGCGCCGCCGATCCGCGGCAGCATGCCGATCTTCTGCAGCGCCGGAATCTGGATCGCCAACTGCAAGGCACCGCCCAGCACCACCCCGAAGGCCAGCACGAGCACCGGCGGGTGCAGGCTGCGCCCGAGCAATAGCGTCAGTCCGATCACCGAAACGTTGAGCAGCACCGGCGTGAACGCCGGCACCGAGAATCGCCCGAAGGCGTTGAGCACCCCTGCGGAACAGGCGACGAGCGACATGAACAGGATGTAGGGAAACATCCAGCGGGTCAGCAAGGTTGCCAGCGCGAACGCCGGTCCATGCCGGAACCCGGCAGCGATCAGCGTCACGAGCACCGGCGCGCCCACCACCCCCGCCACCGTGGTGCCCAGCAACACCCAGAACAAGGCCGACGCCACCGAGGACAGCAGCGCGCGGGTGCGCTCCGGGCCCTCGCGCACCTTCACTTCTGCAAACACCGGGACGAAGGCCTGCGAAAATGCCCCTTCGGCAAACAGGCGCCGCAACAAGTTGGGCAGACGGAACGCGACGGTGAACGCATCCATCGCCGAACCGGCACCGAAATCCCGGGCGATGAGCAGATCCCGCGCCAGGCCGGCAACGCGCGATAACATCGTCAAAACGCTGACCTTGGCGGCGGCGCGGAGCAGATTCACAGGGAATTCTCTTTTTCTGCTATAGTTTACCGCTTTGCTGCCGCACCAAGGAATCGCAATGGCAAACTCCAAACAAGCGAAGAAGCGCGCCCTGCAATCGAGC
>JAJYBQ010000159.1 GCA_021778935.1 Pseudomonadota bacterium
TGCGGACGTCGCCCGCTTCGATTGCGCGCACGACCGGCGCGGCGCCCCGCCAGCGCGGTAACAGGGAAGCGTGGATGTTCACCGCGGTCACCCGCTGGGTTCCTGCGGGAATCCCCTGCGGCAGTTGCAGGACATCCTCCGGCAACAGCAGCCCGTAGGCGGCTACGACCAGCACGTCGGGCGCGAGCGCCCGCAGGCGGTCCCGCGTGATCGCCGCATCGTCTCCGCCCCGGTCGGGACGCAGGCTCGTCGGCGTGCAGACCGTGATGCCCCGTTCCGACGCGAGCACCTTGACCGGGCTCGCCTGCAATCGCTGCCCCCGGCCTGCGGGGCGATCGGGCTGGCACAGGACCAAGCCGACATCGAAGCCGGCATCGAGCAGTGCCGCGAGCCCTGTCGCGGCGAATGCGGGGGTGCCCGCATAGGCGATCCGCATCGGCCGTTCGGGCATGGTCACAGACTCGCCGGCTCACGTCGCGTGCCGCGCTGTCGCTCCATCTGCCGTTTGCGCAGCTTGGCACGCGCCCGCGCCTGCTTGAGCAGCGAGAGTTTCTCCACGAACACCTTGCCATCGAGATGGTCGATTTCATGCTGGATCGCCACCGCGAGCCGATCTTCGCACTCGATCTCGAACTCATTGCCGCGTGCGTCCTGAGCACGCACGCGTACCTTGGCAGGCCGGGTCACCTTGTCGAACACGCCGGGAACCGACAGGCAGCCCTCCTCATCCTCCGCGGTCTCGGGAGAGATCCAGATCAGGGTCGGATTGATGAACACGCGCAGATCGGTCCGCGTCTCCGAGAGGTCGAGCAGCACCACCCGTTCATGAATATCGACCTGCGTTGCCGCGAGGCCCACGCCGTTGGCGGCGTACATCGTCTCGGTCATATCCGCGAGCAGCTTGTGCAGACGGTCATCGAACGCCGTCACCGACCGCGCCACCTTGTGCAAACGCCGGTCCGGGTACTCCAGTATCGTCAAGATCGCCATAAAACCATCCAACCGCGGAGTACCAGGCCCTCCGCGCAAAAAACGGCCGGGACGCGATCCGGATTTCCGGGGCGTCCTGCAAAACCCCAGCCCCGCCGGAATCATGCCCGTCGTGGTCCGAGTCATTCATCATCCGTCCGGACTGACTATTCCAGGCACTGATCCAGGGCCAGATCGGTGCCGAATCGATTGTGGCAGTACCGGATTCGGTAGAAAATTTCCGCTTCAACCCGCTATCGTAGCGGTACGATGCGCGCACCGCCCATCTTGCGCGCCGGGCCCGGGGGCCGGGCCTGCTTTCGCGGGAAAAGCGAGCCACATCGAGAATAGGGTCGATCCGAACATGATGAGTCCCGAAGATTGCCCGCGCAACGCGCGCTGCGGCCACCTTGCCCCTGCCTGCGAGTCTACCTCGCCGGCGATCCGCGCCGATGCGCGATCCCGCACGAAATCGGGAGGGTCGGATTCGCTCTGGCGGCGGGTGACCGTGGTCGCCGTCCTGTTGCCGTGGGCGCTCGCAGTTTGGGCTGCGCCACGGCCCGACACCGTCACGTCCGGCCAGCGTGCCATCGCGGATCAGGTCGCGCGCGCCGGGGTGCCGCTCGCCGCACTGGCGCCCGACGCGCCGGACCGTCACGTCGTTCGTCGCGGCGACACCCTGTGGGCTCTGGCATCGCGCTACCTTCGCTCTCCATGGCGCTGGCCGGAGTTGTGGGGGATGAATCGCGACCAGATCCGCAACCCACACTGGATCTATCCCGGTCAGGTCCTGGTGCTGCTCAAGGAGAACGGCCGCGCGCGCCTGACATTGGAAGGTACCGCGGATGCCGGTCAGGCCGGGGTCGTGTCGACCGGTTCCGGTCATGGCTCGGTGTTTGAAATCGTGAAGCTGAGCCCGCACGTCCGGGATCTCGGCGCGACAGCGGCCACGCCGATTTCGAGCATCCCCAACAACCTGATCGAGCCGTTCCTGTCGCAACGCAGGGTGGTGGGCGCGTCTGAACTCGACAAGTTTCCCGAAGTCGTCGCCACCCAGGACGATCGCCTGTATCTCGGTGCGAACGACGTTTTTTACGCCCGCGGAATCCGCAAGGATGCCGCACAGACGTACCACGTATTCGGGGTGGCCGAGCCGGTGTACGAGCCCGAAGACGTCGATCACAAGAAGCCCATCGCCTATGAAGCCCGCTACCTGGGCACAGCGCAGGTGGTCCAGGCGGGGCTGATCTCGAAGCTGCGAATCCTCGATAGTGTTCGTGAGATCGGTGCGGGCGACCGGCTGGTTCCGATCAAGCATCAGGACCTCATCGCGTATGTTCCCCGGCGTCCGGACAAGCCGGTGCATGGGCGGATCGTCGTCGTTTACGGCGGGGTAACCAGTGTTGGCGCGGACAGCGTCGTGGCGATCGATCGCGGGGCGCGTGCCGGATTGGAAATCGGTGATGTGCTGACCATCCTGCAGCCCGGTGCGACCATGGTCGACCAGACCAGTTCCGATCACGGACATGTGCACCTCCCCGATGTTCACGCGGGGCGGATGTTCGTGTTCCGGGTGTTCGACGGGGTTTCCTACGCGTTGATCATGACCGCTACCAATCCGGTCCGCGTTGGCGATTATTTTCGGCAGCCCGACGACGCGGAATCGACGGCGGACATGGTGGCGCGGTAGGTCGTCGCCCCACACCCCGGAGGTCGCGTGCGGTCCGGGGCGGCGGACGCTCGGGCAGACTGGCAGAACCTGACGCCCGGCGCGGTGCGGCGCTGGGTGCGCGGTGGCCCCGGGCGTTTCGTGCTGACCCGTGGCGAGCCGGACTACCCCTCGTCCTTGTTGCATCTGAACGCCCCCCCTCCCGTGCTCTTCGGCGCGGGTCGCCGCGATCTGTTACGGCTGCCGGCGCTCGCCATCGTCGGCAGCCGTAATGCCACCGAGCAGGGGAAATCCAACGCGCGCGCGTTTTCGAGTCATCTGGCGCGGGTCGGCTATTGCATCGTTAGCGGCATGGCGCGCGGCATCGACAGCGCCGCGCACTGGGGGGCCCTCGATGTTGGCGGCGGCACGATCGCCGTCCTCGGGACGGGGATCGACGTCGTGTATCCACCCTCGAATCGGCCGCTCGCCGAAGCGTTGGCGCGTGACGGGTTGCTGATTGCCGAATTCCCACCCGGAATGGGCGTGCGCCGCGATCACTTTCCCCGGCGCAATCGCATCATTGCCGCGCTCGCCGGTGGCGTCCTGGTTGCCGAGGCGACGCTGCGTTCGGGATCCCTGATCACCGCACGATGGGCCGCCGAGCTTGGCAGGGAGGTGTTCGCGCTGCCCGGTTCGATCCACTCCCCGATGCACCGCGGCTGCCATCGCCTGATCCGCGACGGCGCGAAGCTGGTCGAGTCGGCACAGGATATCCTTGAGGAATTCCATCACGGACAGGTGCCAATACTCGCGATGGGGGCCGCCCGAGTCGGATCGGACCATGATCGCCGGCTTGCGGCGATGGGATATGACCCGGTCGATCTCGATACGCTGGCGGCCCGTCTGCGGGAAGATCCGGGAAGTCTCGCCGCGGCGCTGCTGGATCTCGAGTTGGCGCAAAAGGTGGAACGCCTGCCCGGGAACCGCTACCAGCGACTGGCGTAGGCGCCCGGATCTGGCCCGGCGTCCGGAGCAGGCGGAGGTCGGGACATGCCGTTCCCGGCAGTTTGTTATCCTGGAAAAATGGAGCGAGCCTTCCGGAGCCGACGCGTGCCGACCCCATCATGAGCAAAAAGACCCTGATCATCGCGGAAAAACCGTCGGTTGCAGCCGATATTGCGCGCGCGCTCGGCGGCTTCGCGAAGGAACAGGACTATTTCGAAAGCGACGAATATGTCCTGTCATCCGCCGTAGGCCACCTCCTGGAGCTGCATGCACCGGAAGAGTATGAGGTCAAGCGGGGAAAGTGGAGCTTCGCCCACCTGCCCGTCATTCCTCCGCACTTTGCGCTGCATCCGATCGAGCGTTCGGAGGCGCGCCTCAAGCTGCTCGCCAGGCTCGTCAAGCGCAAGGATGTCGGCGCGCTCATCAACGCCTGCGACGCGGGCCGCGAGGGGGAGTTGATTTTCCGATACATCGCCCAGCATGCCGGCGCCAAGCAGCCGATCCAGCGCCTTTGGCTGCAGTCGATGACCCCGGCGGCGATCCGGGATGCTTTTGCGCACTTGCGTTCGGATGAGGTGATGCAGCCGCTTGCCGACGCCGCACGGTGCCGTTCCGAAGCCGACTGGCTGGTGGGAATCAACGGCACGCGCGCCATGACGGCGTTCAACAGCAAGGACGGCGGCTTCTTTCTCACCACCGTGGGCCGGGTTCAGACGCCGACGCTTGCGGTGGTCGTCGATCGGGAAGATCGCATCCGCAAGTTCGTGGCGCGCGATTATTGGGAGGTGCGTGCACAGTTTGCGTGTCGTGCCGGCATGTACGAGGGTCGATGGATCGACCCCAAATTCAAAAAGCCGGAGGACGACGCCGAAGCCCGGGCGGAGCGGCTGTGGAATCGTGCGGACGCCGATGCGATCGCGGCGGCCTGCCGCGGCCAGACCGGAACGGCGAGTGAAGAGTCCAAGCCGGCCACCCAGCAATCGCCGCTGCTCTTTGATCTCACCTCATTGCAGCGCGAGAGCAATGCCCGCTTCGGTTTCTCGGCGAAGAATACGCTGGCACTTGCGCAGGCCCTGTACGAAAAGCACAAGGTCCTGACCTACCCTCGGACCGATTCGCGCGCGCTGCCGCAGGATTACATCGAGGTCGTGAAGCAGACGCTGCACCTGATGACCGAGAGCGGCATCGCCCCCTCCGGACGCGGGCGATCCAAAGCCAAAAGTGCGGCCGAGGCCGGGGCGGAGGGGTTCGCGCAGTACGCCGGGTTCGCGGCATCCATCCTGCAGAACGATTGGGTGCGCCCGAACAAGCGCGTGTTCGATGACTCGAAGGTGTCGGACCACTTTGCCATTGTTCCGACCCTGCAGGCGCCGGGAACGCTCTCCGAGGCGGAGTGGCGCATCTATGACCTCGTCGTGCGCCGCTTCCTCTCCGTCTTCTATCCGGCGGCGGAGTACCTCGTCACCACGCGCTTCACGGAAGTGCAGGGCCACCGGTTCAAGACCGAGGGGAAAGTGCTCGTCAAGCCTGGGTGGCTGGAAATCCACGGCCGCGACGCACAGGCCGAGCAGGGGTCGCTGGCTGCGATCGAGGCCGGGGAGCGGATCCGCACCGAATCGATCGACGCTCCGGCTCTGCAGACCAAGCCGCCGGCGCGATACACCGAGGCGACATTGCTCTCGGCGATGGAGGGCGCGGGGAAGCTGGTCGACGATGATGAGCTGCGCGCGGCGATGGAGGGCAAGGGCCTGGGCACGCCAGCCACTCGAGCCGCGATCATCGAAGGGTTGCTTACCGAGCGGTACCTCGTTCGGGACGGGCGTGAACTGCATCCGACGGCGAAGGCGTTCCAGCTCATGACGCTGTTGCGCGGACTGGGTGTCGACGAGTTGACGGCGCCGGAACTCACCGGTGAATGGGAGCAACGGCTGGCGATGATCGAGCACGGCGCATTGGACCGCGCCACGTTCATGCGCGACATCGCGACCATGACTCGCCGGATCGTCGAGCGGGCCAAAAGCTATGAGTCGGACACCGTGCCCGGCGATTATGCGACGCTGCGCACGCCGTGTCCGAAATGCGGCGCGGTGGTGCAGGAGAACTATCGCCGTTTCGCCTGCGCCCACTGCGATTTCTCGATTCCAAAACATCCGGGCAGCCGCACGTTCGAGATCGACGAGGTCGAGCAGTTGTTGCGCGATCGCCAGATCGGCCCGCTGTCGGGATTCCGCAGCAAGATGGGGCGGCCGTTCTCGGCGGTGTTGAAGCTTTCCCCGGAGTTCAAGCTGGAGTT
>JAJYBQ010000160.1 GCA_021778935.1 Pseudomonadota bacterium
CGCCATCCACAATGAAAACCCCAAGCCGTTCATCTGGACTGCCAAGGCCTCTGACATCCTGCAGAAGGTCATCCGCGCCAATCAGCATTTAAGTTCCAAACAGAACGAAGCACTACACTAGCAGATCAAATACTCTCCGACGCGAAAACAGCGTATTTCGAGGAGCACCTTCGGAGGGCAGTTCTTGAAATGGCGGTATCCGTTGAAGTAATGGTCAAGCGCACATTCTTCAAAGAAGAGACGCCCGCCGGCGCGGCGATTGACTACCTGGAAGACAAGGCCAAGGCAAGGGTTAAGGTATTGGACTTTCTGGACCCCGTGGCGCTTGAAGCGTTTTCCCGAAGCTACAAAGATGATGCGGCCAACAACTACGAGCACATCGATTACTTGTTCCGCTGTCGCAACAAAATCGCACATCGCGGTGCGCTCACCTTCCGAGACAAGGACGGCAAATCGATCACCGTTGATCGTGAGCGGGTGGAATCATGGTGGCTCGCCGTGGCGCACCTCAAAGGCTGGCTTGAATCGCTGCCATGAAGGCCGCGCGGGGTACTTGGCCGCAGAAGGTCGCCGGTCGCTTAGGACTTCAGCAGCTTGAAGTTCACTTGGTAGCGGAAAAACGTCACGTCGGGAGTAACCGCCAGCGCACGACGAATTCGTTGATCGTCTTCCAGAGCGATGATCGCCCCTTTTACCTTCTGCCCCTCTTCGGCGATTACGTCCTTTACATAGCCCATATAACGTAGGATCTGGCCGACCACGCTGTCGCTAGCCCTCCCCTTCTTCAGTTCGACCACAAGCAGTTCGCTCCGGTCCTTGCTCACAGCCAAAATGTCTACTGGGCCGGTATCCGTCGCGTATTGCTGGCCAACTTTCTGCCCGTCCTCCTCAAAGATGTTGTATTCCCGGCCAAGTTCGGTCTGAAGCCAGTTCTGAACGAGGAAATCCTCCAAATGCTTTTCGAGCGCGAATGCCGAGGCATCATTCACGTCGGGGTCGGTGGACACTAGCGCTGGGGGCGCGACGCCCGCGATCAGCCTTTCAATCTCTTCTCGATACTGCGATATGTCGCACACGGTCCCGGTCGCCCCCGTGGATCTTTGTAGGCCTGAGCTCATCGCGGCGCGTTGGATCGTTTGCTTGGACCAGTTCACTGGCCTTCGGTGAAACAGAATCTGGCCCGGCTGATAGTAGTAATCCCCGCTAACGTCTCCGATCCGATAATTACCCATTCCATCGGGGCTGAGGATGTAATCGCCCTTCCTAATTCCCTTCGCAATTGTCCATAGCGCTCCGCAAGCAAGGCCGGCAGCAATTTTCGTTTTGGTTGGTCTGTTTGTAAGATAAATTGGGATGAAGGTCCTGTTGAACTCCCGCCATTCATTCGGAAGCTGGCCCGTTAGGTCCTGCTCGATGCCGTAATCCGCGCCAACGAACCCCCCCGCAAATGCCTCTGCCGCATGCACGCTGCCAGCGCCGAGCATCACCCGGTAATAGTTTGTCATGCGGTTCCCCAGTTGCCCCAAAGTGGGCATAGCATAGAAGAGTGCAGGCGGCCAATCCAGGCTCTCATGCGGCCTCTTCCGGTTGTCGTACGGTTTTTTGTGCATGCTTACACTGCGCCAATGTCAATCTCTCCACCCCATGGCGCAAGCAGGTCTGCCGCGCCGTCGACCAGCCACGCATTCTCATCCTGCTCCCGGAGGATCACCGGCATGCGGTCGTGGATCGGTGCCAGCGCCTCATTCGCGGCGGTCGTGATGACCGTATAGGTGTCGGCGACCTCGCCGGTCTCCTTGTCGACCCATCGCTCCCATAGGCCGGCGACGGCGAAGACCTCCGCGTCCGGGATGGCGATCCGATACTTCGTCTTGTGGCCGACCTTACCGGCCCACTCGTAGAACGCATTGAGCGGGATCAGCGCGCGCCGATGCCGGAAGGCTGAACGGAATGCCGGTTGCGTGGCGATGGTCTCCGCGCGGGCGTTGATGCAGTGCGCCCCGAATTTCAGATCCCTGGCCCATGGTGGGACAAGCCCCCACCGGGCGAGCACGCACTCGTTGTCCCCGGAGTCCGGTGCGCGGCGGATGATCGGCGCGTGGTTCGTCGGTCGCCAATCGGCATTCGGGGCGAATTCAGGGACCGCCGGCACGTGGAACCGGATTTTCAGGCGCGCCGGGGTTTCGTGGAGGTCGTAGCGGCCGCACATTACTCGTCGTCGGCCCCCGGCTCCCGCTCCCAGAACGCGCAGCCGCTCCTGGCGATTCCGACGACGTGGGACCGTTCGGCGTCGCGTTCGCAAACGACGTGGGTGCTGACCTGCAGCCCATGGTTGTGCGCGCAGGCATAGCAGCCCTTAGCGCGCGCGCCGGCTATCGGCGGAACGGGTGTCAGGAGGCCAACCATGCGGGCGATTCTACGAACGCCGGCTGACCCTGGGAGCAACTTCGCGGCAGTGCAGCCCGAACCACGCGCAATCAGCCGTTACGGCCGGAGGCGACCAAGGAACCCCCGGGAACCGCAAATTTCAGGAGGGGGTTTTGGACAATTTTTGGACAAACCAGCCATTCCGGTAGCCGATTCCGACGTAAGCCATTGATTTCAATGGCGTCCCCAAGGGGATTCGAACCCCTGTTACAACCGTGAAAGGGTCGTGTCCTAGGCCTCTAGACGATGGGGACCCGGCAAACAGTCTTTCAGACTTTCTTCCCGCCGCTTCCGGAAACGGAGTTCCGGAAACCGTGAGTGGTGGAGGTAAGCGGGATCGAACCGCTGACCTCTTGCATGCCATGCAAGCGCTCTCCCAGCTGAGCTATACCCCCACGCGGGAACCGCGCATTATACGCAAGGTTTGCGCAGATTGGCAACTAGGACGCCAGGGCGGCGCGCACGCGGCGTACCGTCGCCTCCCGTCCCAGCAGTTCCAGCACCGCATCGATCGATGGCGTCTGCGTCCGGCCGCTCACGGCCACCCGCAGGGGGATCGCGAACTGCGGCATCTTCAGGCCGAACTCGCCGAGCACCCGCTTGATCTGTTCGCTGATCGCGGCACGCCCCCACGACCCGGCTTCTTCCGCCGCCCGCGCAAACGCCTGCAGGGCATCGCGAACCGGCCCCTGGACGTGTTCACGCAGCAGGTCCGCGTGCACCTGCGGGTCGCGGTAGAAGAGCATCGCCTCGTCTGCCAGTTCATTGAGGGTCCGGACACGTCCCTTGTACAGCGCCACCACGGCGGCCAGCTGCGGCCCGCCACCCGGCTGCCCGGCATCGATCCCGTGCGTCCGCAGACGCGGCGCCGTCAAGGACGCCAGGCGCTGGTCGTCGGCCTCTTTCAGGTATTCGCCGTTCAGCCAGAGCAGCTTGTTGATGTCGTACTGCGCCGGCGCGCGGTTGACGTGCTCCAGGTCGAACCATTGCACGAGCTCTTCGCGCCCGAACTTCTCCGCGTCGCCGTGGCTCCAGCCCAGCCGCGCAAGATAGTTGAACAGCGCCTCGGGCAGGAACCCGTCGTCTTCGTACTGCAGCACGCTCACCGCGCCGTGGCGCTTGGAGAGCTTCTGGCCGTCGGGGCCGAGAATCATCGACAGGTGGCCGAAGCGCGGCAGCGCTGCGTCCTCGCCGAGGATCGCGCGGTAGATGTTGATCTGCCGCGGCGTGTTGTTGACGTGGTCGTCGCCGCGCAGGACATGGGTGATCTCCATGTCGATGTCGTCGACGACCACTGCGAAGTTGTATGTGGGCACGCCGTCGCCGCGCGCGATGACAAGATCGTCCAGTTCCGCATTGGCGATGTGGATCGGCCCCTTGACGAGGTCGTTCCACCACACCTCCCCCGTGTCGGGCGTGCGGAAGCGGATCACCGGCGCCACGCCGTCCGGCGGCGTCTTCCCCTGCGCACGTTCAGGGCGCCAGCGCCCGTCGTAGCGCGGCTTCTCGCCGCGCGCGCGCTGGTCGGCGCGCAGCGCGTCGAGTTCCTCGCGGGTCGCATAGCACTTGTACGCCTTGCCTTCCGCGAGCAGGCGCTCGATCACCGCACGGTAGCGCGGCAGGCGGTCGGTCTGGCGGAACGGCCCCTCGTCGTATTCGAGGCCGAGCCACTTCATGCTGTCGAGGATGACCTGCACGGCCTCCTCGGTCGAGCGTTCGAGGTCGGTATCCTCGATCCGCAGGATGAAGGAGCCGCCGTGGTGGCGGGCGAATGCCCAGCTGAACAGCGCCGTGCGGGCCGTTCCGAGATGCAACATGCCCGTCGGGCTGGGGGCAATCCGGGTGCGCACCGTCGATGTCATGCCGACCTGTCCCGCGCGGAGTTACCGGCGCACCGGGTCCGATGCCAACCCGCCGTCGTCGGCGCCATCCGGCCCCACCTTGGCGACGCGAAGCAGGTTGGTCGTACCCGACTGGCCGAAGGGCACGCCCGCCGCGATCACGACGTAATCCCCGACCGAGGCGAACCCTTCCTGCAATGCGGCGCGGCACGCCAGATCGGTCATCGTGATGACGTCCGGCGCTCCGGTGCTGTGCAGCGAATGCACACCCCAGACCACCGCCAGGCGCTGCGCGGTGCGCGGGCTGGGCGTAAGCGACAGGATGGGAGCGTCCGGACGCTGCCGGGCTGCGCGCAATGCCGATGCGCCCGAAGCCGTGTAGGTGATGACGGTCTTCGCCGATACGATGTGGGCCATCTGCCCCAGCGCCGCACACACGGCGTCGGCGACGGTGGACGAGGCCTTCTGGTGGTCCGCATCGAGCAGCGCCCGGTACTGCGGATCCCCTTCCACCTGGGTGATGATCCGATCCATGATCGTCACCGCCTCGACCGGATATTTCCCGGCGGCGGATTCGGCCGACAGCATGACGGCGTCGGCACCCTGGAAGATCGCGCTGGCGACGTCGGACGCTTCCGCACGGGTCGGGACCGGGCTGGCGGTCATCGACTCCAGCATCTGGGTCGCGACGACCACCGGCTTGCCCTCGCGGCGGCTCACGCGCACGATCAGGCGCTGCAGGATCGGCACCCGCTCCGGCGGCATCTCGACGCCGAGATCCCCCCGCGCAACCATGATCGCATCGGACACCGCGACGATCTCGTCGAGCCGGTCGATCGCCGAGGGCTTTTCCAGCTTGGTCATGATGAGCGCGCGATCGCCGATGAGCGCGCGCGCTTCCAGTACGTCTTCGGGCCGCTGCACAAACGACAGCGCGATCCAGTCGATGCCCAGGTCCAGCGCGTATTGCAGGTCGCGCCGGTCCTTTTCCGTGAGCGGGGAGATCGGCAGCACCACGCCCGGGACGTTCACGCCCTTGCGGTCGCTCAGGCGCCCGCCGACCACCACGCGGGTATTGGCGAAATCCGGGCCGTGCTCTTCGACCCGCAGTTCCAGGCGGCCGTCGTCGAGCAGGAGGGTCGCATCGCGCACCAGCGCGGCAAAAATCTCCGGATGCGGGAGGTTGACGCGCCGCGCATCGCCATCGGCAGAATCCAGATCCAGCCGGAACATCGCGTCCGGTTCGAGCATGACGGCGCCTTCGGCGAACTTGCCCACGCGCAGCTTCGGGCCCTGCAGATCGCCGAGGATGGCGATGGGGCGGCCGAATTCCTGGCTGATCCGGCGGACGACGTCGTATCGCTCCTTGTGTTCGGCGTGCGAACCGTGACTGAAATTCAGCCGGAATACGTCGACGCCGGCGACGAACAAGTTGCGGATGATCTCTTCGGAGGAACTGGCGGGGCCAAGCGTGGCGACGATCTTGGCGTTGCGATTTCTGCGCATGGACATTCTATTCAGAGGAAGAGGCGGATTGTACGCGTCCCGG
>JAJYBQ010000161.1 GCA_021778935.1 Pseudomonadota bacterium
ATACCGCATCCTGCAGGATGACGTCGTACTTCTGCTGCTGCGCGATCTGGCGCACGACCCGCTGGGCGTTGCCGAGCAAGGCCTGCAGTTCCTCGTTCTTGCGCTGATTGAGGTCGTCCTGGAACTCGCGACGCTTGCGCTGGAACTCGATGTCCATCTCCTGCAGCGCACGCTGGCGCTGCGCACGCTGGGCATCCGTCAGCACCGGGCCATCCTTCTCGAACTGGTCCGCCGCCGCCTTGAGCTTGGCGTTCATGGCCTGGAGCTCCTTGCCGCGGGGTGCGAATTCCCGGGAAAGCCGTTCCTCCGCCGCCTTGGCCGCCGTGGACTCGCGCATGATGCGCTCGGTGTTGACATAGCCGATCTTGACCACCGGATCGGCTATGACCGCCGGCGCGGCCGACGCCAAAAGGACGGCCAGCATTCCCGCTGCCAGCCATTTGGTACGTTGCATCGCTGTCCCTTCGGAGTGTGGATGGCGGAATTCTGCCACAGCGCCGATCCGTCAGAACCCGGGTCAGAATCCGGTCCCGATCTGGAACTGGAAGCGCTGGGTCATGTCGTAGGGCTGCATGTGGAACGGGAAGGCATAGCTCAGCTTGAGCGGCCCCATGGGCGAAATCCACGCAATCCCGATACCGGTCGCGTAGCGCATCTGGGACAGCGTCACATTCTGGCCCGGCCCCCACACATCGCCGCCGTCGAGGAACATCAGCGCCCGCAGCGACCGGTCGGCGCCGGGCAACGGTGTCTGCACCTCCATCGAGCCGGTGAGCATCTTGTTGCCGCCGATCGGATTGCCGTTCGGGTCCCGCGGACCCAGCGTTCCCCAAAGATAGCCGCGGACACTGCCAATGCCGCCGGCATAGAAGTTCTTGAACAGCGGGAACTCCTTGCCGTTGTATGCGTTGCCGTATCCGCTCTGGCCGTCCAGCGCCAGGGTGAAATCATCCGGTAGCGGCAGATAGTCCTGGATCTGATAGGTTGCCTTGTAGTACTGCAGATTCAGCAGCGGCGTACCGGCTTCCACCGCCAGGTTCTGGTAGGTCCCGTTGGTCGGAATCATTGCGCTGTCGCGATGATCCCGCGCCCACCCCAGCGTGGCGATCATACCGAGCGCCGCATTGCCGTAGCGATTGACGTAGTCGATGTAGCTGAAAGGACTCGCCGAGGTCAGCGTAACGTCGTCCTCTTCGAGGCCGGCCCCCAGGAATACCGTGTCGAATTCGGTAAACGGGATGCCGAATCGCTCCGAGAACCCCTTGGATCCGATGTCCACCGTCGCCAGGTTCAGCCTGGAAAAGTTCGAGTTCTGGATATAGACCGAATCCGTGCGGCTGACCCCGTCCTCGGTGAAGTACGGATCGGTGTGCGTCAGCATGTACGTCCGCGACACGAAGCTGGTGTCGAGTTGCAGACTGAGCGAATGGCCGGTGCCGAAGATATCCTGTTGCGTGTAGGAACCCGACAGCACCAGGTGCTCCGCACTGCTGTACCCGGCGCCGGCCGAGATCGAGCCCATCGGCTTCTCGTTGACGTTGTAGTTGACGTCGATCTGGTCGTGCGTCGCCGGCACTGCCGGCGTGTCGACGTTCACTTTGTCGAAATAGCCGAGGCGGTCGATCCGGTCCCGCGACAGGCGCACCTTGTCCGAGTCATACCACGCCGACTCGAACTGCCGGATTTCGCGCCGGATCACCTCGTCGCGCGTATGCGTGTTGCCGCTGATGTTGACGTGGCGAACATAAGCCCGACGCCCGGGATCGATGAGGAAGGTGAACGCCACCAGCCGCTTGGCCTTGTTCGCCTCGGGGATCGGCGTGGCGCTCGAGAACGCGTAGCCCAGCTCGCTCAGCCGGTCGGTCATGCTCTTGGCGATCGCCGTCATCTTCCCGCCGTTGTAGATGTCCCCCGGCTTGACGTCGATCATCTTGCGAAACTCGGAATCCAGCCCCAGCGTTTCCCCGGCCAGGCCCACCTTCGACAGGCGATAGCGCTCGCCCTCCGAGACATTGATGGTGATGTAGATGTTCTTCTTGTCCGGGCTGATCGTGACCTGGGTCGACTCGATACTGAAATCGAGATAGCCCCGCGCAAGGTAGAAGGACCGCAGCGTCTCTTCGTCGGCCTGCAGCTTCTGGCGCGCGTATTTGTCGTGATTCGAATACCAGGTGAACCACGTCGGCGTCGAGAGCTTCATCTGCTTGTGCAGTTCCTCCGAGGAAAACGCATGGTTCCCCGTGAACTGGATCGCCCGGATACGCGCCATGGATCCTTCGTCGATCTGGATCCGGACGTTGACGCGGTTTCGCTCCACCGGTGTCACGGTCGTCGCGATGTGAACGCCGTACAACCCCTTGGTGAGGTACTGCATCTTGAGTTCCTGCACCGCGCGGTCGAGCAGCGACCGGTCATAGACCCGCCCCGCCGTGAAGCCGACTTCCTTGAGCGACTTCTTCACCGCATCCTTGTCGAACTCCTTCATGCCGCTGAGTTCCACTTTCGCAATCGCGGGACGCTCTTCCAGGTCGACGATCAGGACCTTGCCTTGCGACTCCAGACGAATGTCCTTGAAGAGCCCCGTGTGGTAGAGCGCATGGATCGCGGCGATGCCCTTCGCTGCGGTATAGCGGTCACCGACGTGAATCGGCAGATAGCTGAATACCGTTCCGGTCTCGGTACGCTGGACGCCCTCCACGCGGATGTCCCGCACGACGAAGTCCTGCGATTCCTGCGCCAGCGCGTCGGCACCACCCGCCGAAAGGGCTGCCAGCACGGCGGCGTGCATGACCGCTGCATGCAAACGCGCAGCCCGCGGGCGGCGCACGCCGCCCGATGTTTCTACATTCCGACGCATGGAAAAAAGGATTCGCGAAGCCAGTTTCGATTCTTGTGTGCCCGCGCGCTTCAGGAAAGCAAACGCATCACATCGTTATATAGGGCAAGCAGGGTCAGCACGACCAATATGCCGACGCCCGCACGCTGCGCCATCTCCGCCACGCGCGCCGACGGCGGCCTTCCCCTCACCACCTCGATCGCATAGTACAGCAAGTGCCCTCCATCCAGAATCGGAATCGGCAGCAGATTGAGCACCCCCAGGCTGATCGAAACCAGGGCGAGAAAGCCCATGTACGCCTCGATTCCCATGCGCGCGGTCTTGCCGGCGGCGTCGGCGATGCTCACCGGGCCGGAGAGATTCCGCCAGGACGCCTTGCCGGCGATCATCCGACCCACCATGCGCAGAGAAAATACCGAGGTCTCCCAGGTCTGGTCGGCAGCCCGGACCAAGGCCGCGGCCGGCCCGTAACGCACCCGCCGCCATTGCGAAAAATCGATCCCGACGCGCCCGATCGCCTTGCCGCCCGGGATCGCGATCGCGTCCGGAACGATGGCCACCGTGCGGCGCACGCCATCGTGCCGGATTTCCCACGTTTGCCTCTTCCCGGCCGCGGGCCGGACCGCAACACCGACTTCCGACGCCGTCCGGATCGGCGCGCCGTCGATACGCAAGATCCGGTCGCCCACGGCGATTCCCGCGCGCTGCGCCGGATCGCCCGGCAGCAGCCCGCGCACGACCGGCGCCCCAGCACCGCGCACGATGCCCAGCCGATCGAACCACTCGGCGTCGACATCGCCCGCGCCCTGCGCCGACAGATCGAGTGTCGCCACCCGCTCTGCACCGCCGATGCCCCGCACCCGCAACCGGACCACGCCATCGGAGACCGCATCGTCGAGCACATCCCAGCGCAACTCGTTCCAGGAACGCACCGCGCGGTCATTGCAAGCCAGAACGAGATCGCCATCATGCAAGCCGGCCTCGGCCGCCGGGCTGCCCGCCGGCGCCGGACCCAGGATCGGCAGCGGCTCCCAGGTGCCCGCCATGTGCAGGATCCAGTACAACAGCACCGCGAACAACAGATTCGCGGTCGGCCCCGCAGCCACGATCGCCGCCCGCCTGGCAACGTGCTGACGGGAAAACGCCCGCGGCAGTTCGGCCGGAGCGATCGGCAGGCAGTCCGGATCGCGCTCGTCGAGCATCTTCACGTAGCCGCCGAACGGAACCTGCGAAATCACCCACTCGGTGCGGTCAGGGCCGGAAACGCGCCGCAGAAGCGGTTTGCCGAACCCCACCGAGAACCGCAGCACCTTCACGCCGACCAGGCGCGCCACCGCATAGTGGCCCAGCTCGTGGACCACGATGAGCAGACCCAGCGCGACGACGAACGCCGCGATCGTGGTCAGGAAATCCATGCGCCCCCGCGCACCGCGCTGCCGGCAACGTCGCGCGCCCAGGCATCGATCTCCAGCACCTCCTCGACCGAGGCCGGCGCCGATGCCTGCAAGGCATCGAGCGTGCACTCGATCGTGGCGGCAATGCCCAGGAACGACAGGCGGCGCTCCAGAAACGCGTTCACCGCGACCTCATTGGCAGCGTTGAGCGCGATGCTGGCCGCCGGCCCCGAGGACAACGCGCGATAGGCGAGGCCAAGGCAGGGAAATCGCTCGAGATCCGGCGCCTCGAACTGCAGCGCGCCAAGACGCAGGAAGTCGAGCCGAGGCGATCCGCTCTCGATGCGCTCCGGATACCCCAGGCAGTACGCGATGGGGGTACGCATGTCGGGTGTCCCCAATTGCGCGAGCACCGACCCATCGCCGAATTCCACCATCGAGTGGATCACGCTCTGCGGGTGGACGACGACCTCGATGCGCGCGCGCCCGAACCCGAACAGCCAGCTCGCTTCGATGACCTCAAGGCCCTTGTTCATCAGGGTCGCCGAATCGACCGAGATCTTTCGACCCATGCTCCAGTTCGGATGCGCGCAGGCCTCCTCCGGGGTGATGCCGGCAAAGTCGCGCCGCAGCCGGAACGGGCCGCCGGAGGCGGTGAGGATGAGGCGACGCACGTCAGCCGAGCCATTGGCCGAGGCGGCCCCGGCGAGGCATTGGTGAATCGCATTGTGTTCGCTGTCCACCGGCAGCAGGGTGGCACCGCCCGTCCGCACCGCGTCGAGAAGCAACGCACCGGCGCAGACCACCGATTCCTTGTTCGCCAGCAGCAGCCGTTTCCCGGCCCGCGCGGCGGCAATCGAGGGAAGCAGGCCGGCCGCGCCGACGATCGCGGCGACGACGATCTGCGCATCTTCGCACTGCGCCGCCTCGACCAGCGCGCCGGGACCGCTGCGGACTTCCACCGCGCCCCCGGCCAGACCGGCCGCGCGCAGCGCATCCCGCAGCGCGCCTTCGCGCGCCGCATCGCCGATGACCGCCAACCGGGGACGGAAGCGCACGCACAGCTGCGCCAGTTCGTCGACGCGCGACTGCGCCGTGAGCGCGGTGACGCGGAACCGATCGGGATGGCGGGCGATCACGTCGAGCGTGCTCGCGCCGATCGATCCGGTCGCGCCGAGAATGCTCACCCCTTGGGAATGGTCGTGTTGCATGGGAATTCGGGTCCAGTCAGGAAACGGGTATCAGCCACCATTGTGCGAAAACGGCGAGCGCAACCGCCGGCAGCGTCGCATCGATCCGATCCCAGACCCCGCCATGGCCGGGCAGGATCGTACCGCTATCCTTGACTCCCGCCTGCCGCTTGACGAGGCTCTCGAACAGATCACCGACGACGCTCAACGCTACGAATACGACCAGGAGGGCAGTCCCGCCGACCGGCGCCGCCCGCAAAAGCGCCACCGGCCACAGATTCGCAGCCGGTGACA
>JAJYBQ010000162.1 GCA_021778935.1 Pseudomonadota bacterium
AATAGACGACATCGAACTCGCGCCAGAGCGGTTCGTGTGCGGTTTCGGAAATGCCGTAGAGCCCGAGGATGCGCCGGGCTTCGCGCTTGCGCCCTTCGAGTTCGGCTTCCGGGCCGAGCGCCTGCCCGCCGAGACTGCGGCGGGTCAAACGAAAGAGCGTTTCCAGCAGGCGGGCTTTCCAGGCATTCCATACCTTCGGGCTGGTGCCACGGATGTCGGCCACGGTGAGCAGGTAGAGCGCGACGAGGCGCCGATCGGTGCCGACCGTTCGCGCGAACTCCGCGACGACCGCGGGGTCGGCAAGGTCCTGCTTCTGCGCGACCTGCGACATGGTGAGATGGTGCTGGACGAGGAATGCAACCAGGGCGGTATCTTCGTGCGACAGGCCGTGATCGAGGCAGAAGCGTCGGGCTTCGCGCGCGCCAAGGGTGCTGTGGTCGCCGCCGCGGCCTTTGGCGATGTCGTGGAACAAGGCGGCAATGGTGAGCAGCCAGGGACGGTCGAAATCGGCGACGAGCTGGCTGCACTCCGGGTGCTCATGGGCGTAGTCGCTGCTGGCGAAGCGGCGCAGGTTGCGCACCACCATCAGGATGTGCTGGTCGACGGTATAGACGTGAAAAAGGTCGTGCTGCATCTGGCCGACGATGCGGCGGAATGGCGGCAGATAGCGCCCCAGCACCGACCAGTCGTTCATCCGGCGCAGCGTGTGCAGCACGCCCTGGGGTTCCTGCAGGACGGCGAGGAAGCGTGTGCGGTTGATCGGGGTGCGGCGGAAGGCGCCATCGATGCGGTCGCGCGCGTTCCAGATCGCGCGCAGCATGCGCGGGGTCATCGATCGGCATTCGGGGTGGCGTTCGAGCACGAGGAAGGCGCGCAGGATCTCCCCGGGGTCGCGCGCGAATACGCCGTCGTCGCGCAGATCGAGCAGTTCGGCGCGAGTGCAGAACGCTTCGTCGAGAATCTGGGGGGGGCAATCCGCTTCCGGGTTCATGCGTTGCTCGATGCTGAGCAGAACCAGGGTGTTGATCTGGGTGACGGTCTTGGCGGCGCGGTAAACCCGCTGCATGAGCACTTCGCTGGCCCGGCGCGCCGAGGTTCCGGTGATTCCCAGCCGGACCGCGAGCGCATGCTGCAGGTCGAACACCAGCCGGTCCTCGCGCCGCCCCGCGATCGCGTGCAGGTGGGCCCGGACCTGCTTCAGGAGCCGCTCGGCGTTGCGGATGGCGGCGCACTCGGCGGCGGTGATCAGGCCGTTACGGGTCAGTTCCTCCCAGGTCGAGCCCAGGTCGGCGGCGCGGGCGACCCAGAGCAGCATCTGCAGATCGCGCAAGCCCCCCGGGCTTTCCTTGCAGTTGGGCTCCAGGGCGTATGGCGTGTCTTCGAATTTGGCGTGGCGCTGCCGCTGTTCGAGCAGCTTGGCGCGCAGGAAGGCGCGCGCGTCGGTGGCGGATCGCAGTGCCGCCTGGACCGCCTCGAACGTTGGTTTCGGCCCGCAGATCCGTCGCCCTTCGAGCAGCGCAGTCATCACGGTGGCATCGCGCTGGGCCTCCTGCACGCACTCCTCGGGCGAACGCACGGCGTGGCCGACGGCGAGGCCGGTATCCCAAAGCAGTTGCACGAGCGCAGCGATGCGGTTCTGCTCCGCTTCGGCGGGGGGCTGCGCCGGCACGATCAGCAGATCGACGTCGGAGTATGGGAAGAGTTCGCCGCGGCCATAGCCGCCGATCGCCGCCACGGCCGCAAAACGCGAAACGCCGGTGTGCGCGGCTGCCAGCCGGACGATGTCGTCGGTCACGCGCGCCAGGCCGCGGAGGGCCGGCAGAACCGGGCCTCCGCGCTCGATCCCGGCCAGGATCGCGTGGTGTCCGCGCCGCCAGCGTTCGCGCAGTTGCGCGTTCGCTGCCGCGGCGGCGTCGGCGATCATGGCGCGGCGGCGGTGGCCGGAGCGCGGGCGCCGATCGCTTCCTGGACAAACGCCGGGGGCGGAGGGGCTTGGGCCGACAGGGTAAGGACTTCGACGCCCGTTTCCGTGATGAGGACCGTGTGCTCCCATTGCGCGGAGAGGCTGTGGTCCTTGGTGACGATGGTCCAGCCGTCGCCGAGTTCCCGGATTTCGCGCCGGCCGGCGTTGATCATCGGCTCGATGGTGAACGTCATGCCCGGAAAGAGCTTGTCCAGGGTGCCCGGGCGGCCGTAATGCAGGACCTGCGGGTCCTCGTGGAATCGCCGACCGATGCCATGCCCGCAGAATTCACGCACCACCGAATAGCCGTTGCGCTCCGCATGGGTCTGGATGGCTGCGCCGATGTCGCCCAGGTGCCCGCCGGGGCGCGCTGCGAGAATGCCGCGCCACATGCATTCATAGGTGACTTCGCATAGCCGCCGCGCCGCAATCGAGGGTTCACCGACGCAGAACATGCGGCTGGTGTCGCCGTGCCAGCCGTCCTTGATCACGGTGATGTCCAGATTGACGATGTCGCCGTTCTTGAGCACGCGCGGCCCGGGGATGCCGTGGCACACCTGGTGGTTGACGGAGGTGCAGATGGATTTGGGGTAGGGCGCATACCCCTTGGGCGCGTAGTGCAGCGGCGCGGGAATGCAGCCCTGCACATCGACCATGTAGTCGTGGCAGAGGGTGTCCAGGTGTTCGGTCGTCACGCCGGCGGCGACGTGGGGGGCGATGAAATCGAGGACTTCGGCGGCTAGGCGGCAGGCCACGCGCATGGCTTCGATTTCGGCAGGGGATTTGATGGTCGGGGGCATGAAGGGGCTGTCGTTTCCAAGAACCGATATAATACAAAGCTCTACCGATTTTCCCGGAAAAGTCTGCCCCGCGGGCATCCGGGAGTCGGGAGATGCTTCGGAAGTTTCGTAAACGCGCGCGCTGCCGCCAAGGTGCTTTCCGGTTTTTTGGCAGTTGCGTCAGACCCAACCTTGGAGAAGTCGATCATGTCCGTCACCATGCGTCAAATGCTGGAAGCGGGTGTCCATTTCGGGCACCAGACCCGTTTCTGGAACCCCAAGATGGCTCCGTACATCTACGGCCATCGCAACAAGATTCACATCATCAACCTCGAGCGGACGGTGGAGCAGTTCGGCGAGGCGGCGAAATTCCTGCGCCAGACCGCGTCGAATCGCGGCACGGTGCTCTTCGTCGGCACCAAGCGCCAGGCGCGCGAAATCATGGTCGAGGAGGCCACGCGCGCGGGCATGCCGTATGTCGACCAGCGCTGGCTGGGCGGGTTCCTGACGAACTTCAAGACCATCAAGACCTCGATCAAGCGGCTCAAGGACATGGAGCAGATCGTTGCCGACGGCGGGCTCGAGCGCATGTCGAAGAAGGAGGCGCTGACCTTCACCCGCGAGATCGACAAGCTCAATCGTTCGATCGGCGGCATCAAGGACATGAACACGTTGCCCGATGCTCTGTTCGTGGTCGATGTCGGTTATCACAAGATCGCCGTGACCGAGGCAGAGAAGCTGGGCATCCCGGTGGTGGGGGTCGTCGATACCAACCATTCGCCGGAAGGGGTTACCTACGTCATCCCGGGCAATGATGATTCCAGCCGGGCGGTGCGCCTGTACACGCGCGGCGTCGCCGACGCGATCCTCGAGGGCAAGGCGCTCGGGTTGCAGAACGTGGTTGCCGCCGCGAGCGGTGACGAGTTCGTGGAAGTGGAAGAAGGCGCCGCTTCGGAAGAGGCGTAAGCCCCTGGTTTTTGATGGATGGCGAAAGGGGCAGGGATGCCCCTTTCGCGTATTGGAGAGAAAGAAATGGCGGAAATCACCGCAAGCATGGTCAAGGAATTGCGCGAGAAAACCGACGCGCCGATGATGGAGTGCAAGAAGGCGCTCACCGAAGCCGACGGCGATCTGGGCAAGGCCGAGGAGATCCTGCGGGTCAAGCTCGGCAGCAAGGCGGCCAAGGCGGCGGCGCGCACCACGGCCGAAGGCGTGGTGGCCATTGCCACCGATGCCGACGGCAGGAATGCCGCAATGGTCGAGGTCAACTGCGAAACCGACTTCGTCGCGAAGAATGACGACTTCCTGGCGTTCGCGCGCGACCTCGCAGCGCTGGCGCTGGCGAACGATCCGGCGGATGTTGCGGCGCTGTCGGCCCTGGCCCTGGGTGCCGGGACCGTCGAGACGACGCGCGCCGCGCTGGTCGGCAAGATCGGAGAGAATCTGACGGTGCGGCGCTTCGTGCGGCTGCGCGCCCAAGGTCGCGCGGCACAGTACGTCCACGGCGGCGCGCGCATCGGCGTTCTGGTCGATGTGGGTGGCGGCAAGGACGGCGGGGACCTCGCCGCGCTGGGCAAGGATCTGGCGATGCACATCGCCGCGGCCCGTCCGAAGGCGCTGCGCGCCGATGAAGTGGGTGCCGAGGACATCGCGCGCGAGCGCTCGATCGCCCAGCAGAAGGCGGCGGAATCGGGCAAGCCCGTGGAAATCCAGGCGAAGATGGTCGATGGTGCCGTGCAGAAATTCCTCAAGGAAGTCACGCTGCTCGGGCAGACGTTCGTCAAGGACGAAAAGCTCAGCATCGAGCAGTTGCTGAAGAACCGCGGCGCGACGGTCCATGGGTTCACCGTGTTCGTCGTGGGCGAAGGCATCGAGAAGAAACAGACCGATTTTGCGGCGGAAGTGGCGGCGCAGGCCGCTGCGGCGCGCGGCGAATAAAAAGAGGGAAAGGCGCGGCACCATGGCCATGTACCGGAGGATTTTGCTCAAGTTGTCGGGCGAAGCCCTGATGGGCGAGGACGCATTCGGCATCAATCGCAATACCATCGAAACCATGGTCCGCGACATCGGCGACGTACAGCGCATGGGCGTGCAGGTTGCCATCGTCATCGGCGGCGGCAATATCTTCCGCGGTGTCGCCCTGGGTGCGGCGGGGATGGATCGCGCCACGGCGGACTACATGGGGATGATGGCCACCATCATGAACGCGATGGCGCTGCAAGATGCCATGCGCCATGTGGGGCTGGAGGCGCGTGTGCAGTCGGCGCTCCATGTCGAACAGGTGGTCGAGCCGTACATTCGGCCCAAGGCGATGCGCTACCTCGATGAAGGAAAAATCGTGATTTTTGCCGCCGGGACCGGAAATCCCTTCTTCACCACGGATACTGCGGCGGCGTTGCGCGGCTCGGAAATCGGAGCGGAGATCGTCTTCAAGGCGACGAAGGTCGACGGCGTCTATTCCGCCGACCCCCGCAAGGATCCCGGCGCCGTACGGTACGCGAGCATCACGTTCGATGATGCGCTGACGCGCGACCTGCGCATCATGGATGCGACGGCATTCACCTTGTGCCGTGATCAGCGTCTGCCGATCCGGGTGTTCAACATCTCGCGGCCGGGCGCGCTGATGCGCGCGGTCAACGGCGAGGACGAAGGTACTTTGGTGCACGCCTAATCAGCAGCGGGGAAGATTCCATGACTATCGCGGAAATTCGAACGACGACCGAGAGCCGCATGCTCAAGTCGATCGAGGCATTGAAGACGGACCTGGCAAAGGTGCGGACCGGACGCGCGCACACGGGCATTCTCGACCACGTGCAGGTCGAATATTACGGATCGATGGTTCCGATCACGCAGGTAGCCAACGTGGGTCTGCTCGACGCACGCACCCTCAGCGTGCAGCCGTGGGAGAAGAAATTGCTCTCGGCGATCGAGAAGGCGATCCGCGAGTCGGACCTCGGCTTGAACC
>JAJYBQ010000163.1 GCA_021778935.1 Pseudomonadota bacterium
TCCCGCGGCGCCCGCTGGTCCGAGCCGCTGCTCCGCCTGCAGGCGGAGCTCTTGCGATCCCATCCGGGCCTGGCGGCGCCGATCGCCTATCTGGAGCTGCAGCCTCCGACCCTCGATGAAGCGCTGGCCGCCCTCGCGGCATCCGGAAAGCGCCGGATCGCCGTGGCGCCGGTTTTCTGGGCGCGAGGCGGTCATATCCTGGATGATCTGCCCGCCATCCTGGATGCCTTTCGGCGGCAGCACCCGGACGCCCAAGTCCAGGTGCTGCCGGTGCTGTCGGAACTTCCGGGCATCACGTCCTTCCTGGCCCAAGCCATCGCGGGGATGGACGCAGACTGAACGCCCCTGCTAGGTTCCCCGATCCGCACCATATCGCCACCGCCGCCATGACCCAGGATGTTTCGCCCCCGCTCGCCGTGGCCCCCTACCTGAAGGAGATCGGCCGCGGCAAGGACGGCGCCCGTGGACTGCCCCGCGAACGCGCCCGCGAATTGATGGCCGCTATTCTTGCCGGTGCCGTGAGCGACCTTGCCCTGGGCGCGGTCCTCATCGCTCTGCGCATGAAAGGCGAGGAGGCAGCGGAAATTGCCGGATTCCTCGATGCGGTCGCGCCCACCCTGCGCCGCGTGCGGAGCGCGCCGGGGCCGGCAGACACCGGCTGGGTGGTCATCCCCAGCTACAACGGCGCACGATCGATCGCCAACCTCATCCCCCTTCTCGCCATGCTCCTTGCGCGCGACGGCACGCCCGTGCTGATCCACGGACAGCCGTCCGAGCCGGCGACCGGACGCCACCGCGTCACCAGCGAGGAAATCTTTCGCGAACTGGGCGTGCCGGGGTGCGCGACGCCCGAAGACGCCGCGCAGCGTCGGCGCGACGGCCTGCCTGCCGTGCTGATGCTGGAATCGGTCTGCCCACCGCTCGCCCGGCTGATCGACTTGCGCCGGGCGCTCGGCGTGCGCAACGTCGGGCACACGCTCGCCAAGCTGATCTGCCCGGCGGAAGGCGCCAGCCTGCTGATCACGAGCTACACCCATCCGCATTTCCGTGACATGAAGGCGGAATTGTTCGCCATGACCGGCACGCACGCGATGGCGATGCGCGCCACCGACGGCGAATCGGTGGTCAACGCGCGCCGGCCACAGAGCGTCGAGCGCTGGTTCCGCGGGACGCACACCACGGTCCTCGCCGGGGAGTCGGTCGCGCGTGCGGACCTCGAATTGCCGGGAATGGATGCCGTAGCGACGGCGCGATGGACGCGCGATGTGCTCGACGGGCGGATCCCCGTGCCGACGGCGATCCGGGCCCAGGCGGACGTCATCGCGGCGGCGGTGCGGGAGGCGGCCGCCGCCTGATCCGTCGCGTTATTCCGTAACCGCATAACCGCATAGCAATCGCTTCGTTCCCCGCAGCCGCGTCCATCCGTACCCTTCGGGTTCATTACGGAGATTCGCGGTGCTGTTGCAGTTCATTCTTAGCGGAGCGGTAGTCGGGTTCATCGTCGGCGCCACGGGTGTCGGCGGCGGATCGCTCATGACGCCCCTGCTCACGCTGCTGCTCGGCGTGCCTCCGCAGGTCGCCGTCGGCACCGACCTCTTGTTCGCCGCGATCACCAAGTCCGCCGGCGTCCGCACCTATGCGCGTAGCGGAATCGTCCCCTGGGCGATCCCGCTACGGATGGCCGCCGGATCGGTCCCGGCGGCCTTGGCCACGCTGTTCGCGATCCACCAATGGCATCCCGACGCCGCCGCAGATTCCGCGCGGCTGTCAGCCCAATACGCGGCGCTGGTCCAGGCTGCGCTCGGCGCCGCACTGCTGCTCACCGCGGGCGCCCTCGCCTTCCGCGTCCAGATCCAGTCGCTGGGCCTGCGCGCGGCGGGCGCGCCGCTCGCCGCGGCGGGGCCGGGGCGGCCGGTGCTCGGCGCGCTGCCGGACTCCGATTCCGGGCGCACCCTGGCCACGATCGCCGTCGGTGCGCTGATCGGCGTGCTCGTGACCGTCACCTCGGTAGGGGCCGGAGCAATCGGCACCGTCGCGCTCTTTTTCCTGTATCCGGCCGTGCCGGCCCGCCAGTTGATCGCGGCGGATCTCGCTCACGCGGTTCCGCTCACGCTGATTGCCGGGCTCGGGCATGCCGCCCTGGGTACGGTGAACGGCACCATGCTGCTGGGCCTGCTCCTCGGCTCCCTGCCCGCGATCCGCTTCGGCGCCAGGATATCGAGCCGGCTGCCGGAACACGCGCTCCGCTGGACATTGGTGGCGATGCTGTTGCTCCTCGGCCTCCGACTACTCTGGATTTGAACGAAACCCGCTGACACCTATGTACCGCTATACCGAATTCGACCGGCAAATGCTGCGCGAGCGCGTGGCGCAGTTCCGCGACCAAGTGGAACGTTGGAAAGACGGCGCGCTAAGCGATGACGAACTGCGCCCGCTGCGGCTGCAGAACGGCATCTACATCCAGCGACACGCACCGATGCTGCGCATCGCCATTCCCTATGGGTTGCTCGCGGCGCACCAACTCCGCGTGCTCGCGCACATCGCCCGCACCTGGGATCGCGGCACGGGACATTTCAGCACCCGCCAGAACATTCAATTCAACTGGATAACGCTCGAGGAGGTGCCCGACATCCTCGCCACCCTGGCGTCCGTCGAAATGCACGCGATCCAGACTTCCGGCAATTGCGTACGCAACATCACCACCGATCCGTTCGCGGGCGTGGCGCCGGACGAATCCGTCGATCCGCGGCCGTATTGCGAGCTACTCCGGCAATGGTCGACGTTTCACCCCGAGTTCTCGTTCCTGCCGCGCAAGTTCAAGATCGCGTTCAGCGGCACAGTGGCGGACCGCGCGGCCGTGCCGGTCCATGATCTGGGCTTCTATCTGCGCCGCGACGATTCGGGCGAGGTCGTGGCCGACGTGCTCGCGGGCGGCGGCCTGGGCCGGACGCCGATCCTGGGCGTCATCGTGCGCCGTGGCCTGCCGTGGCGCCACCTGACCACCTACACCGAAGCCCTGCTGCGGGTGTACAACCGCTACGGCCGCCGCGATAACGCCTACAAGGCGCGGATCAAGATCCTGGTGCGCGCACTGGGCGCGGAGGAATTCGCGCGCCAGGTCGACGCCGAGTTCGCGCACCTGGAAGACGGCCCGGGAACCGCCCCGGACGCGGAGCTGGCACGGATCGCTGAAGGTTTCACGCCGCCCCGCTACGAGCGGAAATCGGCCGAAGCCGTCCGATCGGGCGTCGAAGCGCTACGCGCGCTCGACGCACAACACCCCGGATTCGCCCGCTGGCGCGCCCGCAATGTGCGGGAGCATCGCGTTCCGGGCTACGCCTCGGTCACGCTCTCGCTCAAGCGCAACGGCAAGGCGCCCGGAGACGCGGACGCCGCGGAAATGGACACGATTGCCGACCTGGCGGATGCCTACAGCTTCGGGGAAGTACGGGTAACCCACGAGCAGAATCTCGTGCTCGCCGACGTCGCACAAGAAGATCTTTTCGCGCTTTGGGAAGCACTGCGGGCGCTGGGACTGGCAACGCCGAACATCGGCGTGCTCACCGACGTCATCTGCTGCCCCGGCGGCGACTTCTGCGCCCTCGCCAACGCCAAATCGATTCCCATCGCCGCCGCGATCCGTGATCGCTTCGACGATCTCGACTATGTGCACGACCTCGGAGAGGTCAGCCTGAACATTTCCGGCTGCATCAATTCCTGCGGTCACCACCATGTCGGCAACATCGGCATCCTTGGCGTGGACAAACACGGCGAAGAGTTCTACCAGGTCACCCTGGGCGGAAAGGTCGGCGCTGGCCCGGATTCGACCCGGATCGGAGCCGTACTCGGTCGGGCGTTCGCCGCGCCAGAAGTGCCCGATGTCGTCGCCGCCATCCTCGACCGGTATGTGGCACTGCGCAATCCGGATGAACGTTTCATCGATACCCTCGATCGCGTCGGAATTGCACCGTTCAAAATCGCGGTATACCCGTCGCAGGAACCTGCGGAGGAATTTGCAAATGTCTGAGGCCCACCTCGTCCCGCGCCGCATCCTCCGGATCGTCGGCGGCGCACCGCAGGTCACCGACGACGATTGGCACATCGTGGAACACGACGCGCGCTGGGGGGAAATCCGCCGCGAAGTCGACGAGGAACACGTCATCGACGGGCTTTCGCCGGGGGGCGCCCCGCACAGCCACCCGCTCCTGCTACCGCTCGACCGGGCGCTGGCGCATGCCGAACGCCTGCCGGAATTGGGTCGCGTCGGCGTCTGGCTCGGCCCCGCCGAGGATGCGGCACGCGCCGTCCCGCTCTTTCCCCGGATCCGGGCGATCGGCGTGCACTTCCCGAAATTCACCGATGGGCGCGGGTACTCGACGGCGGCGCTGTTGCGCAGCCGTTATGGCTGGCGCGGCGAGTTGCGCGCATTCGGCGACATCCTGCAGGATCAATTGTTCGCCCTGCGCCGCGTGGGATTCGACACGTTCGTTCTGCGCTCCGACCGCGACCCCGAAACGGCGCTGCGCGGGTTCGGGGTCTTTTCCGGCAGCTACCAGGGGTCGGTGGACCAACCGCTGCCGCGGTTCCGGCGAGCGGGGATTGCGGCATGAGTGCGGAGGGCAATTCGGCGTTGGCCCTCCTGCGCGCGGCGGCCGGCCGGGGACCTGCCGTCTTCTCGACGAGCTTCGGCGCGGAAGATATGGTTCTACTCGACCTCATCCGCGGGAATGCGATCGCCATCGACATCTTCACGCTCGACACCGGACGCCTTCCCGAAGAAACCCACACCCTGATGCAACGGGTGGAGGAGCGCTACGGCAAGTGCTTCCAGACCTGGTTTCCCGACGCCGACGCGTTGCAGCGCCTGGTCGCCGCCAACGGCATCAACGGCTTCTATGCGTCCGTCGAGAACCGCAAGGCGTGCTGCGCCGTGCGCAAGGTCGAGCCGCTCGGCCGCGCGCTCGCCGGCAAACGCGCCTGGGTCACCGGCCTGCGCGCCCAGCAGGCGGTGAGTCGGGCGCAGTTGCCGGCCCGGGAATTCGACGCCGAGCGCGGGCTGGACAAGTTCAACCCTCTGCACGACTGGACGGAAGCGCAGGTCTGGGAATACATCCGCGCCCACGACGTGCCGTATAACGAACTGCACGACCGCTTCTACCCCAGCATCGGGTGCGCGCCCTGTACGCGCGCCATCGCCGTCGGCGAGGACATCCGCGCCGGACGCTGGTGGTGGGAAAACCCCGAATCCAAGGAATGCGGGCTGCATCGCAAACCGGCTGCGGACCATCATGCCGCGGGCGGCAATCCAACCGGAGAATTCGCATGAGTTTCGTCGCCGAGCCGCTGCCAAAGGCCGGAGGGTCTTCCGCGGCACCCGTTCGCCTGTCCCATCTCGATTGGCTCGAGTCCGAGGCCATCCACATCCTGCGTGAGGTGGCGGGCCAATGCGCGCAGCCGGCATTACTGTTTTCGGGCGGGAAGGACTCGATCGTGCTGCTGCACCTCGCCACCAAGGCGTTCCGCCCGGCGCGCTTCCCGTTTCCGCTGCTGCATGTCGACACCGGACACAACTTCCCCGAAGTGATCGAATTCCGCGACCGGCGGGCCGCCGAACTGGGCGAGCGCCTCATCGTCCGCACGATCGACGATTCGATCGCACGCGGCC
>JAJYBQ010000164.1 GCA_021778935.1 Pseudomonadota bacterium
ACGCCCGCCACCGTCACCTGCAGGTCCTGTCCGGCGGCGTGCAACGATCCCCGCTGCCGCGCGGCCGCGACCGCCACCGTCGGTGCGCCCCAGTCCACCACGAGGCCCGATGCATCCCGCGCCCCCCAATCGACGCCGCGTACCGTCATCCGGATCCGCTGCCCGCCTGCCTGCATCGATCCGCCACGCGGTGCCGCCGCGACGGCGACCGCGGGGGCATCGATGGTCACGGTGATCGCCGATGCCCGGCGCGCCGCGAGATCGACCGCTGCGGCCGCGTGGAGGTGCTGCCACCCCAGATGCAGGACATCACCCCGCGCCAGCGCGGCATTGCGCACGTCGACCCCCAGGTCCCGCAGCGAAATCCGCATGCCGCCACCCTCGGCATGCCACTGCGCCGCCAGCGCGGCATCGAGGTCTCCGCCGGTCGCCGTCCAGCCCGCGAGCTTGCCGCGCAGGCGTTGCGCTACCCAGGGCAGGGAAAGGGACGACGCCTGCAATCGAACCCCTCCTTCCGCCCCGGGAAGGTCCAGGTTGCCGACGGCATGCAGCGTTCCCGCCGACGCCCCGGGGACACCGAGCGTCACCGTCCCGGCGAAGCGTCCCGCCCTGCCCCGCCAAGTGCCGACGTCCTCCGCATGGCCATCGATGACCAGATCCATCGCCTCGGTAATGCCGGCGGCGGGATCGACCACGCGCAGTCGGGCCGACACCAGGGAAAACCGCTGAATCCGCCACGGCGTCGCCGGCGCCGGGGACGGCGCGGCGCGGTCCCGTACGGGGATCAGGCGTTGAAAATCGAAGCGGCCCGCGGCGTCGGCCGACAGCGCCACCCGCAAGCCGCGAACCGTCGTCGAATCGAGCACCACCGCGCGATGCACGAGCGACCGCGGCGAAAGCCGCAAATCCACCGCCGCCACATCCAGGAACGGCCGCTGCGCAATCCGCAGGGACAGATCGCGGATCCGCGCCCGCCAGGTCCAGGGATCGACGGCGAACGTCCCCAGAGACACGGCGACCCCAGGCGTCTCCGCCTGCCAACGGACGAGTTCGCGCCGGACGAGCCACGGCAGGAACGCGCCGATCGCGAACCAGTACAGTGCGACCAGCGCAACCGTAGCGCCGACGATCCAGGCGGCTGTCTTTTTCATGAGCGATCGATTCAAGGAAAATCGCGTCGGCTACGAGGTCGATTGCGGCGTCGACCATATCGACCCACCAATCCTACCGCTTTGGACATGAACCGACTTCGGGCCGACCTTCTTTTGCTGCTGGCAGCCTTGATCTGGGGCACGACCTTCGTCGCGCAGAAGATCGCCGACGACCATGTCGGTCCCATCGCCTTCGTCGCCGCCCGTTTCGTGGTCGCGACGGCGTTCCTGGCGCCGGCGGCGCTCTGGGAAGCGCGGCACAACGCGCGCACCGGCAAGGCGCCCGGCCGCGCCGATCTGCTCCGCGGCTTGCTGATTTCCCTGTGCCTTTGCACCGCCACCTGCGCGCAGCAGATCGGCCTGGTCACGACCACCGCCACCCATGCCGGCTTTCTCACGGCCGCATACATCGCATTCGTTCCCTTTCTGGCCTGGGCCGTCGCGCAGGCACGCCCACGCCCGCTGGTGCTGCTCGCCTGCGCGATCGCGCTGTATGGCGCGTGGCTGCTAGCGGGCTCGGGAACCGGCCTGACTGTCGCCAATTGGAATCGCGGCGATGCGATCATCGTGGGCAGCGACCTGGTCTGGGCTCTGCACGTCACCCTGGTCGGTCATTGGCGTGGCATTGCCGCGCGCCCGTTCCTGCTTTCCTGGATGCAATGCGCCACCACGGCGGCGCTCGCGGTCCCGGCGGCATCGCTCTGGCAGCCGGCCGCGTGGGAGGCCCTGCGACCGATCCTGCCGGAAATCGCCTACGCCGGCATCCTGTCGAGCGGCGTGGCATTCACCTTGCAGATCGTGTCCCAGCGCCAGACGCCCGCGGCGGAGGCTGCGCTGGTGATGTCGCTCGAAAGCGTGTTCGCGGCGGCCGCGGGCGCCGTGATGCTGGGCGATACGCTGACGCGCGGCGCATCGTTCGGCGCGCTCCTGATCCTGGTCGGCGCGGTGCTGGTTGAAATCGGGCCGCTGCTCCGGCCGCGGGCGGCGCACTGACCGGGTGCGGCGGCCGCGGGCGTCTACCGTCCCGACGTAAGCACCCTCACCCCCGCCCGCTCCCGCACGCGGGATAGGGAGCTTCGACAAGGCGCAGCACCATATGGGCCGGTGGGCACGCCTGCCCGCTCCCGCACGCGGGAGCGGGGGCTCGAGCCTAGGCGGCGGCGACGGGCTTTCTTCGGCGCGCCCGCGATGCCTTGCGCAGCGCCTGCAGTTCCTCGCGTTCGGCAACGAAACGCTCGACGGACTCGAGACCGGCGGCATCGAGGTCGGCGATCCGCTTCACCAGCCCGACGACGCGCGGCGCCAGCGGCTTGGGTTCGTTGCGCGCCCGTCGCCGTCCCGCACCCGGGGACGCCAGCAGATAGCGCATCCGATCCTGCTCGTGCTCGCGCGTCACACGGGTGACGTTGTCGAGCTGGGTCCGCTCGGCCTCGGTCAGACACCAATGTTCGGGGCCTACGACATCGGAAAAATATTCGAACATGCGCAGCAGCTTGGTCTTGGATACGGTGCCCCGCTCCTCCCAGTCGTAGAGCGACGGCGGCTTCATGTCGAAGTGCGCGGCGATCTGCGCGCGGGAGCGCACAGCCCCGCTGTCGAGCTTGCGGCGGATCGCCTCCGCGATCGCCGCGCCCAAATCCGGTCCGGTAAGCATTGCCTACTGTCCGACGCGACGCATCCGGTAGGCAATTCCTGATGTCGACAGATAGGTGATACCTATTTCCCGGCGACCGGATCTCCACGGTGCTGCCCCGGGTCCAAGTGCTGATTCGAGGGCGGGTCCGGATGCGGCGCGCCATCCGGCGCCGGAAGACACCGGCGCGCCGGCGACCCGCGCAGAAACCACGTCTTTGCCATCCACTCGGCCCACTCGCCCGCAGCGGTGGAGTCGTAGGTGATGCCGCTGCCGATCCCGCATTCCGCGCGCCCGGCTTCCACATCGATGGCGACCGTGCGGATCGCGACGTTGAAGGTGGCATGCCCGCCCGGGCGCAGCAGGCCGACCGCGCCGCAATAGATCCCGCGGGGCCCCGACTCGATCGCCGCGATCGCGCGCATCGCCGCGATCTTCGGCGCGCCGGTGACCGACCCGCATGGGAACAGCGCAGCGAAGACCTCCGGCAGCCCCACCCCGGCGGCGGTGCGGCAGCACACCGTTGACGTCATCTGCCAGACCGTCGGCAGCGCTGCGATGTCAAACAATCTGGCGACCCGCACCGAACCCGTGCGCGCGATGCGGCCAAGATCGCTGCGCAACAAATCGACGATCATCAGGTTCTCGGCACGCTCCTTGGCGCTCTCGCGAAGGTACCGCGCGAAGCCGGCATCGCGCGCCGGATCGGGTGCCCGCGGCGCGGTTCCCTTCATCGGGCGGGTTGTGAGGATGCCGTCTTCGTTCCAGTCGAAGAACAGCTCGGGGGATACGGACGCGATGCGGTGGCTGCCGAGATCGAGATACGCGCAATAACCGTCGGGCTGCGATGCGCGCAGGGCCTCGAACCATGCCAACGCGTCGCCCTCCCACGCCGCCTGCAGGCGCGTGGTGCAGTTCACCTGATACACGCCGCCGGCGGCGATCCGCGCGCGGATCGCGGCAATCGCCGCGTCGGCGTCGCGGCGGGACATCGCGGTGCGCCAGCGGGGGGCAAGCCGGGCATTGCCCGCCCCCCCGTCTCCGACGCCGCTTCGGGTTGCCGGCGCAAGCACGTCGCCCGCGTCCGTCGCGGTGGAGAACGTTCCCTGCGGGAACGCGGCGAACCAGGCCAGAGGCAGGCTGCCGCCGGGCAAGACGACGAATGCCGGATCGAATGCCGGCGCCGCTTCGTAGGCGACGAAGCCGGCGACCCAGCAGCCGGCGCGCGCACGCTCCTGCGCCCAGGCCAGCGCGGGCACCACCTCGTCGACCCGCTGCGCGACCCGCAGACCCGACGGCCGGACAAACTGCGCCACGAGCCGCCCGCCCCCCTCCTGCGCGAAATCAAACCGGGCAAACATTGCCAGGGGTCACCGCCGTGCCGACGGCCGGAGCGCCGCAGCAAACCCGCAGCCGCGCCAGCCCCCGATACACCGCGTTGTCGATCCGCGCCGGCGCTTCCGCGACCAGCGCAAGCCCGGGCAGGCGTTGCCGCAATTGCGCGAACGCGGTCCACGCCTCGAGCACCGAGAGTTCCGCACCGATGCAGACGTGCGGCCCCCAGCCGAAGGACAACGGCGTTGGCTCACCCTGGCGATCCACCCGGAACGTATCCGGGTCGGGAAACTTCTCGGGATCGCGGTTGGCCGCCGCGAGATGGGCAATCACCAGATCACCACGCCGCAGACGCCGTCCGGCAACGGTGCAGTCCCGGATCACGCGCCGCCCGGTGTATTGCACCGGACTGTCATGGCGCAGCACCTCGAATACCGCCGCGCGCGCCCGCGCCGGCGATTCCGCCAGACGCCGCCACTCGTCCGGATGGCGCAGCAAGGCATGGATACCGTTGCCCAGCAGGTTGCGCGTGGTTTCATGTCCGGCAAAGAGCAGCATCGCCGCCTGCACGATCAGTTCCCGCATGGACAAGCGCCCCGACGCATGGGCGTCGACCAAGGTCGCGAGCAGGCCGCCCGCGGCCGCGTTCGGTTGCACCCCGCCCCCGCCCGCCTGCCGCAACACCCGCTCGAAATAGGCGACCAATTCCTGCGCACCTTCTTCCGCGGCTCGGGCCGCCGCCACGCTCGGCGCCGGCTCACCGAGGAATCGCGCGATCGCATCCGAACTTGCCACCAGGCCCAGCGCATCCTCGAACGGCACCCCCAGCATGCCCGCGATCACCCGCACCGGCAACGGCCGGGCAAACTGCGTCATGAAATCGGTCTCGCCGTCCCGCGCTTCGGCCGCGCACAGCGCCGCGATTCCGCCGTCCACCGCCGCCCGGATCGATGGCAGCATGGCTTCCAATGCCGCCCGTCGGAAGCCGTGGGCAACGATCTGCCGCAAACGGCGATGCCGCCGGCCGTCGGCGAAGACCATGGTCCGCGCCAGAACGCCCTTCAAACCGCGGAATTCCCGGCGCGCTTCGGGACCCACGATGTTGACCCAGGCGCCGGCACGGGCCGCCGAACAATTCGGGTCGCGCAATACCGCGGCGACCTCGTCATAGCGCGTGAACACCCAGGCGCCGCCACAATAGCTCGCATCCCGATACCCGCCGGATGGGTACGGAAATTGCGCTGGAGAAGAAGAATGATCTGGCTTCATGGACGATGCGACGGCCGGATTCCCTGCCGGGCACCCGAGGTGCGATATCCGATATCACGCGGCGATTCCCCGACCGGGGCCGGAAGTGTACGCGGAAGCAAAAAATGAGGCCGCAGCCTGGGGAGAACGTCGGGCTGCGGCCTGGCCAGGTAAAACTGTCGAATGCGCGGAGGATTTCGCAGGGAGGAGAACTATTCCGTAGCGCAGGAGACCTCGACAGCGTCCTGAGAAACAAGTAAATCGACAACGGTGTGCAT
>JAJYBQ010000165.1 GCA_021778935.1 Pseudomonadota bacterium
GGGCAGGGGGCGCAGCGACTTGGCGAGCAGGCGCAGTTCGCGGCAGCGCACCGAGAGCTCGCCGCGCTTGGTCTTGAAGAGCGTGCCGCGCGCGGCGACGATGTCGCCGATGTCCCAGTGCCGGAACCGCTCGTGCGCTGCAGCCCCGGCGTCTTCGTCGGAGACGAAGAACTGGATCCGGCCGCTGCCGTCCTGGATCGTGGCGAAACTCGCCTTGCCCATCAGGCGCTTGAGCATGAGGCGGCCGGCGACCGCGACCTCGACCGGCTCCTGTTCGAGCAGTTCGGGGGCGCAGTCGTCGTACCGGGCATGCAGCGGTCCGGCCTGGTGGCTGCGGCCGAAATCGTTGGGAAACGCCGGGCCTTGCGCCCGCAGGGTGGCAAGCTTGGCGCGGCGTTCGGCGAGAAGGGAGTTGCTGTCGTCGGATTCGGTCATGACGAAACGCCTTGTTTCAGACTCGCGGTGATGAAGTCGTCGAGGTCGCCGTCGAGCACCGCCTGGGTGTTGCCGATCTCGACGTTGGTCCGCAGGTCCTTGATGCGCGACTGATCGAGCACGTAGGAGCGGATCTGGTGGCCCCAGGCGATGTCGGTCTTCGATTCTTCCATCTTGCTCTGTTCGACCATACGCTTGCGCAGTTCGAACTCATAGAGTCGGGACTTGAGCATCGACATGCACTCGGCCTTGTTGCGATGCTGCGAGCGGTCGTTCTGGCTCTGGACGACGATGTTGGTCGGCAGGTGGGTGATCCGCACCGCCGATTCGGTCTTGTTGACGTGCTGACCGCCGGCACCCGACGCGCGGAATACGTCGATGCGCAGGTCCGCCGGGTTGATGTCGATCTCGATGCTGTCGTCGACCTCCGGGTAGACGAAGACGCTGGCAAACGAGGTGTGCCGCCGCGCGTTGGCGTCGAAGGGAGACTTGCGCACCAGCCGGTGCACCCCGGTTTCGGTGCGCAGCATGCCGAAGGCATAGGAACCGGAGATCTTGATCGTCGCGCTCTTGATGCCCGCGACTTCGCCGGCCGACTCTTCGAGCAGTTCGGCCTGGAATCCCTTGCGCTCGGCGTAGCGCAGGTACATGCGCTCGAGGATCGCCGCCCAGTCCTGGGCCTCCGTGCCGCCCGATCCGGCCTGGATATCCAGGAAACAGTTGTTGGGATCGAGCGGGTTGTCGAACATACGCTGGAATTCCAGCTCGGCGACCCGCTTCGCCGAGGTATCGACCTCGTCGCCGACGGCGCCCAGGGTCGACTCGTCGCCGTCGGCCCGCGCCATCTCGAACAGTTCGCCGGAATCGGCGAGATCGCCGGAGATCCGGCGCACGCGTGACACGACGTCGTCGAGGAGCTTCTTCTCGCGCCCCAGCTCCTGGGCGCGCTTGGGGTCGTTCCAGATGTCGGGGTTTTCGAGTTCGCGCTCGACTTCCTTCAGCCGCGATTCCTTGGCGTCGACGTCAAAGATACCTCCGCAGCTCGAGCAGGCGAGCCTGGAGGTCGGAGAGGGTGGCGGCGATCTGGTTGATCCGTTCGGCGTCCATGGAGGATAGGGTGGCGGCGCAAGGGGAAACCTTGCATTATCCCACGCCTTGTTATCCTACGTCGATGCCCATCCTGCAACGCTACTCTTTCCGCCAACTGATGGTCTTCGCATCGCTGTGCACCGCCGTGCTCGTCGGCGGCGCGGCCTTGCGCTGGGTCGATCTGCTGGAGAACCTGGTGCGCCAGAGCGCGGAGGCGTCGCGCAGCGCGGTCGCGGCCACGCTCGACGCGCAACTGCTGGCCGAGCAAACCCTGTCGATGGAGCGGGCGGCACGCGAATACCTCGTCTTGCGCGATCCGGCGCTGGCGCACCGCTTCGACGCCGCGGCCAATGATGCCGACGCGACGCTGGGCCGGCTCGCCGAGGGCTGGATTCCGCCGGATGCCGCGGCGCGCTGGCGTGCGCTGGCGTCCTCGGTCGAGTCCCTGTTGGGCCAGCCGGGTCCGTTCACCCCCGCCCAGGAGGCGCCGATCACCAGTGCCTTCCGCGATCTCGACGGCATCAATGCCGCGATCTCCGAGCAGGTCCATGCCGGCGTTGCCGCGCGCAGCCGGGCGCTGGGGGCGCAGTTGCAGACGCGGCGCACGCAGCTCGAATGGCAGATCCTGGTCATCATCGCCATCGGCCTGGGGCTGGCGGTCTCGTTCGGGATCTGGTTTGCGCGCCTGCTGCGGCGGATGGAGACCGCGGTGCTGCACCTGGGGGAAAACCGGCTCGACGAGCCGGTCGACATTCGCGGTCCGACGGATATCCGCGCGCTGGGCCGGCGCCTGGAATGGCTGCGCCTGCGCCTGTTGGAGCTGGATGCCGACAAGGCGCGCTTTCTGCGCCACGTCTCGCACGAGCTGAAAACGCCGCTTGCCGCCTTGCGGGAGGGGGTGTCCCTGCTCGAGGACGAGGTCGCCGGCACGTTGACCGGGAATCAGCGCGAGGTGGTGCGGATCCTGCAGCAAAATACCGCCGTGCTGCAATCGCAGATCGAGGACCTGTTGCAGTTCAACGCCGCGGCATTCGCGGCGCGGCAGCTCGTGCGGCGACGGGTCGAATTGGCCGCATTGGTCCAGGATGTCGTCGCGCAACAGCAGTTGCAGTGGCAGGCCCGCCGGCTGCGGGTGGGCGTCGACGGCGGCGCGGTATGGGCCGAGATCGATGAAGAGAAAATGCGGACCGCGATCGCCAATCTCCTGTCCAACGCCATCCGGTTCAGTCCGCTGGGCGCTACCATACGCTTTCGCCTGCAGCGCGAGCCCGGCCGGGTTTCCCTCGACATTCAGGATGAGGGCGTGGGCATTGCCGAGGCGGATCGGGCGCGGATTTTCGAGCCGTTTTATCGCGGCGAGCGACAACCCGGCGACATGCCGCGCGGCAGCGGCATCGGGTTGGCGATCGTCCAGGAAACCATCAACGCCCATGGCGGCCGGATCGATCTGCTCGACGACGGTCCCGGGGCGCACTTTCATATCGAGTTGCCGGATGCCAGTTAGTTTCGTTTTCGATCGTTTGCGGCAGGGGTTGCGTACGGGGGGGATTCGTACCGCCATTCTGGCGCCGCTGCTGGCGGCCGGAATCGGCGCCTGCGTGACCGTGGCGCCGTCCGCCGCGAACTCCGCCGCGCACGCAGCGCCCCCCCGGGTGACGGCGTCGGCGTCCGAGCCGGAGGTCGTTTCGGGGCCGCCGCTGCAGAACGCCGATCGGATCGACATCGCGACGGCGGCGGATCAGGTCGCGCGCCGAGTGCTGCAGGCCGATGCCGACGTGCGCGCGATGTCGACTTCCGATCTCGTCGGGGCGGCATCGCAGTGGGCGGCACAGGTGGCCGCGGACGACCCCGCGGCCACTCCCGGCGCGGCGATCAATCTGGCTCTGGTCCTGGCGCGCGAGGGAGGCGGCGCCAACCTCGATCGGGCAAGCGCCTTGCTCACGCCGATCGTCCACGGCGGCACGCCGGAGCTGCAGGCATGGCAACCGATGGCGTCGATGCTGGCCGACCGGATCGATGCCGAGCGGCGCCTGCAGAGCCAGGTCGACCGCCAGACGGTGCAGGCGGCTCAGGATCAGCACCAGATCGATCGGCTGACCGAAAAGCTCAACGCATTGAAGGCGATCGAACTCAGCATGAGCCCCAGTGCGGCCGCGACGCTCAAGGCCCACGGTCGCGCCGGCCCGCCGGCCGCGGCAAACGGCAGGGAACGCGGACCGGCTGGCGCGGCAGCCGGCGGGGCGGCGTCGCGGCCGCCGCTTCCGCCCGCGACGCCGGCGGCGAAGTAGCGGCGGCGCAATGGCAAACCTGCTGCTGGTCGACGACGATCCGGACCTGCTCAAGCTGCTGTCGATGCGGCTGACGGCGGCAGGCCATCGGGTGACGGTGGCGGATTCGGCGGAGGCGGCGCTGACGCAGGTCTCGCTCGCGCGACCGCAACTCGTCATCAGTGACGTGCGCCTGCCGGGCCGTGACGGGTTGGCGCTGTTCGACGAGATCCACGCCCGTTATCCCGCGCTGCCGGTGATCCTGCTCACCGCGCATGGCACGATCCCCGACGCGGTGGAGGCCACCGCCCGCGGCGTGTTCAGCTACCTCACCAAGCCCTTCGACGGCAAGGACCTGCTCGACAAGGTCGATGCGGCGCTGGCATTGGCAACCCCGGCGACCCTGGTTCCCGAAACCGGCGGCGAGGACGAAGCCTGGCGCGCGGAAATCGTCAGCCGCTCCAATTGCATGGCCGACCTGCTGGCGGAAGTGCGGATGATCGCAGCCTCGGACGCGCGGGTCCTGATCACCGGGGAGAGCGGCACCGGAAAGGAACTCGTGGCGCGGGCGATCCATCGGGCCAGCCCGCGCGCCGCGCAGCCGTTCGTCGGGGTGAATTGCGGTGCGATCCCGGAATCGCTGCTCGAGTCCGAGCTGTTCGGGCATGTGAAGGGCGCCTTCAGCGGTGCCGTGGGCAGCCATCGCGGGCTGTTCGTCGCGGCCGACGGCGGCACGCTGTTTCTCGACGAGATCGGCGACATGCCGCTGCCTTTGCAGGTCAAGCTGCTGCGCGTGCTGCAGGAGGGCTCGGTGCGGCCGGTGGGGGCGACGCAAGCGGTTCCGGTCGACGTGCGGGTGATCTCGGCCACCCATCGCGATCTCGAAGTGGCAATGACCGAAGGGCAGTTCCGCGAAGATCTCTACTATCGCCTCAACGTCGTGTCGCTGCGTGTGCCGACGTTGGCGGAACGCCGCGAGGACATCGCGCTGCTCGCCAATCACTTCCTCCTGCGGCTCGGCGAGAAGTACGGCAAGCGGGTGACGGGCTTTGCGCCGGACGCGATCAAGGCCCTGACGACGGCCCGCTGGCCGGGCAATGTCCGGCAACTGCACAACGTGGTCGAGCAGGTCTGCGCCTTGAGCACGACCCCGCTCATCGCGCTGTCGCTGGTGCAGCGGGCGCTGCGGACCCCCTCGATGGAGGTGCTGACCTACGCCCAGGCGCGGGAGCGCTTCGAGCGCGACTACCTGGTGGGGCTGCTCAAGCTCACCGACGGCAACGTCGCGGACGCGGCGCGGTTGGCGGACCGCAATCGGACGGAGTTCTACCGCCTATTGCAGCGGCACAACCTGACGGCGGGGCAGTTTCGCGCCTGATTTCCGGCGGATCCGCCGCGTTGTCGCCGCCGCGCGACAACGAAAAAACCTTATAAATCCGGTCGTTACCAGGATCGCCCGGCGATCTGTCGCGAATCGGCGACACATTCGCCCGGTCTTTCGGGGTGTTCCCGTCCCAACCCTCGAAACGACATGCAATGTATCTCTCAATGTATTGAAAATAAACCGTGAAATTTTCTGGCATGGGAATTGCTTGATGTCTCTCGACGGCGAATCCCCCTTGTCGGGACGCTCCGAACCTCGATGCGCATGCCGAACGGTTTTTTGGGTTTCTCGCAGCTTTCCCCCCGCCGCTGCTCCGTCCTCTTCCTCCCGGTATGGACAGCGGCGCTTTTCTTTTCCCTGGTGTTCCTCGCCGCGGCCGAGCCGGCGCAGGCGTTCGGTTTCGACGACGTCGCCGGGCAGGCCAAGGCGCG
>JAJYBQ010000166.1 GCA_021778935.1 Pseudomonadota bacterium
CAGCATCGCGGCAGCCCGCGGCAGGCGCAGGAACTCGAGCGAGGTTGCCGCCAGCATCAGGACGGCAAAACCCGGCCCGCGCACCCACAACGGCAACGCGGGGTGCGACGGGGTGCGGTGCAGGCGCGCAAATCCGCGCCACACCCATTCCGCGGCAAAAACCATCCAGAAAAATGCCGAAAACCCGAACAGGAAAAGGAGCAGATCGGCCACCCACGCGCCGGCCGCCCCCTCCCAGTTGGCAATATGCGATCCGCCCGCCAGATGGGTGAAGCCCGGATCGCCGCGGTGATAGGACAACAGCGCAGCGCCCAACGCCAGCACGGCAAGCGCGGCGACGATCCAGCGGGTCTCGGCAAGCAGGCGGGCGCCGCGCTCGGGCGCCGCGGACGCGGCAGACGCCCGTGCGGTGGCACGCGGTTGCGCCCGCGCCCGCACGGGGACCTCGTTCAGACCATCGGCAATCGGTTCCGCCATGGCCGGATTATAGGGAAGCCACCTGCCGATCATCGTCCCCCCATCGGATCCGCCCGGACGGATGACGGATGTCCGTCCGGGCTGCGACGGTTTCGATAAACTCGGAGGTTCTCTCTGGAAGGAAAAGCACAAGAGCCATGTCGTCGCCCCGCCACGCCCGCGTTCTGATCCTGGGTTCCGGCCCAGCCGGCTACACCGCCGCGGTGTACGCCGCGCGCGCCAACCTCGACCCGGTCCTGGTCACCGGCATGGCGCAGGGCGGCCAGCTCATGACGACGACGGAGGTCGATAACTGGCCGGCCGACGTCCATGGCGTCCAGGGGCCCGACCTGATGCAGCGGTTCCTGCAGCACGCCGAGCGGTTCAACACCGAGATCGTCTTCGACCATATCCACCGCGTCGACCTGCAGGCGCGGCCGTTTCGCCTCGCCGGCGACGCGGCGGAGTACACCGCCGATGCGCTGATCCTTGCCACCGGCGCCTCGGCGCAATATCTGGGGCTGCCGTCGGAGCAGGCGTTCATGGGGCGCGGCGTATCGGGCTGTGCGACCTGCGATGGCTTTTTCTTCCGCAACCAGGACGTCTGCGTCGTGGGCGGAGGCAATACCGCGGTCGAGGAAGCGCTGTACCTGTGCAAGATCGCCCGCACCGTGCACCTCATCCACCGCCGGGATCGCTTCCGGGCCGAGCCGATCCTGGTCGATCGCCTGATGGCGCACGTCGACGAAGGCAAGGTGCAACTGCACCTGTGGCAACGCCTCGAGGAAGTGCTCGGCGACGATTCCGGCGTCACCGGCGTGCGCCTGCGCAGCGTGCGGGACGAGAGCGCGACGGAAGTCCCCGTGCAGGGCTGCTTCATCGCGATCGGCCATCGCCCCAACACGGAGATCTTCGCCGGACAACTCGACCTGCGGCACGGGTACATCGTCACCCGCGGCGGGGCCGACGGCCTGGCGACCATGACCAGCGTGCCGGGCGTCTTCGCCGCCGGCGACGTACAGGACCACGTGTACCGCCAGGCAATCACGTCGGCGGCAACGGGCTGCATGGCGGCGCTCGACGCCCAGCGCTGGCTCGAATCGCACGACTGACGCCGCCGCGCGCGGACGTCGTGCGCTTTGCCGCAATTGGCGGGATTCCGGGCGGGTATTCGCGCCATGCGGCATCCCTCTTTCGCGTAATCATCCATCCACCCCTGCGATCCCTCCCCCATTCCGCGATTCGGGATCGTCCGGCAGGTGGACGGCAAACGGCAGAATGACTCTACCTTTATTCCAACCCGGCTCGCCCCGACCCGCGCGGCGCCAACCCGGTTCGCGACCGTTCGCGGTCGCGGCGGCGGCGGTCGCCGTCGTCATCGCCTTGGCCGGCAGCGCGCCTCGGGCATCCGCCTTCGGGTTCGGTAACCCCCAGGTACGGAGCGCGCTCGGGGAACGGCTGCGCCTTCGCATTCCGGTACTGGCCGAGTCGGACGTGGAACTCACGCCGGAGTGCCTGCGCCTGGTCAACGACGCCGATGACCCGCTGCCGACGATCTCGGCCCTTTCCGGTACGCAAGTGCGTATCGAAGGCCGGGGACCGGAGCGGGTTCTCGAAATCGAGAGCCGCTACCCGGTCAACGAACCCCTGATCCACCTGATCGTGGAAGCCGGATGTGCGGAGCCGGTCCGGCGTGCGTTCACCGTGCTGCTGGATCCGCCGACATCGCCCGCAAACCCGGCGGCACCCGCGACCCCGGTCGCGCCGGTGCATGCTGCGGCGGCCCCGCCGCCCCCGGACCTGGCGCTGGGCATGCCGCAGGTGTTCGCGCAGGTCGGGCGACCGCTGGCAATGCAGATCCCCGTGGGGGGATCGGCCGCCGCCACGCTCCAGCCCGAATGCGTGCACTTGATCGATGCGCTTTCCGGCGACGGCGCGCCGATGATCCGCCATGCCGACATCCTGATCGCGCAGAACGGCGGGCGCACCGAAATTCGCCTCGTCACGCCCCATCCGGTGGTCGAACCGGCGGTACGGGTAGCGGTTTCCGTCGGCTGCAAATCGCCGCTGCAGCGGGAATACGGCGTCTTGCTCGACATGCCGGCGACGTCGGCCGTCGCTGCCGCTCCTCCGGCAACCCCATCCCCCGGCGGCCGGTCACCGGCCCTCGCGGCCGCGTCGCTCCCGGCCGCTGCAGCGACGGCGCGCTCGGAGCCCGCGCCTGCCCGGCCGCAGCAACACCGCGCGGCGACCTCCCACCACATCCGCCATCGGCACCCCATCCACCACGCCAGACACCCCATGACGGCACGGCACGGTGGCCCGGCGCCCGCACATCCGCGCGCCCTGGCAGCGGCGGCCGCCCATGCCCCCGCCCTGTCGCCGCGTCATCCCCAGCCAGCAACGTTCCCCGGCCAGGACCGTTTCGTGCTCGCCGCCGCTCCGGTCGACGCCGCGGTTGGCGCTTCGGCACCGGACGCTGCTCGCATGGCGGCAATGAGCAAACAGATCTCCGATCTGACCCAGCAGATCCGGATCCTGCAGACCGAACTGGTCGCCGACCGGGCACGCGAGCGGCAATTGACCGACCGCCAATTCGCGCTGCAATCGCAGTTGGCGGCGCGGGAACGCTCATCGGGGTCGGCATGGGTCGCCGCCGCGGCCATTGCCGCTGCGCTGATCGCAGCCGGGGTAGCGTTCTGGATCCGGCGCCGGAGCGATCGCGACGGCTGGCGGCGCTCCTGGGACGCCATCGTGCCGGAAGCGACGCCGGACCGGGCCGCGACCGAGTTCGCTGCGTCGCAATGGGTCGGCGGCCGACCGACCGTACTGCGGCAACCGGTCACGGCGCCGCCCGCACCGGAACCGGCCCCGGCACCGGTTCCGACGTTGCGCCGTCAGGCGCCGCCGGAACCACCCGTCCCCGTGGCGATCCCCGCTGCGGCAGGCACGCTGTCGCCGACGCCGGAGCACGCGGTCGCGGCACTCCCCTCCGACGACGAACTTGCCGACGATCACCACGCGCTCGCGACGCCGACGCGCCACCGGATCGAAGTGGTGGAACTGCATCATCCGACGGCGCGGCGCGTTCCCGCCACGCCGCCCCGGGAACGCGCCGCGGGCGCCGGAACGCCGTCCGACCACGCGTCCGCACCCGCCTCCGGGCCCCCGACTGATCCGTGGCGGAACCATGGTGCGGAGGAACTTCCGATGGATTTCTCCGGTCCCGAATCGCTCGTCGCCGAACATCCGGCAACGCCGCCCTCGCCCCCGGAACCGGAAACCCCGCTCACGCAGATGCCGACGATGCTGTCGCTGGACCTGGATCTGAGTACGGACCTGACCCTGCTGTCCGACCTGGAGCCGGGGACGCCGGGGTGATGCGGCCGCCCTCACCCCCGCCCTCTCCCGCACGCGGGAGAGGGAGAACACCTTCTTCAGCGGTTCCCTAGATGGCGCCTTCGCCGCTCTCGCCGGTCCGGATCCGCACCACCTGCTCGACCGACTGGACGAAAATCTTGCCGTCCCCGATCTTGCCGGTGCGCGCCGAGCGGGTGATCGCCTCCACCGCGCGATCCACGATCGCGTCGGACACGACGGCGTCGACTTTGATCTTCGGGAGGAAGTCGACGACATATTCCGCACCGCGATAGAGCTCGGTATGCCCCTTCTGGCGGCCGAAGCCCTTGACGTCCGTCACCGTGAGCCCCGTGACGCCGACATCGGCGAGCGCCTCGCGCACTTCGTCGAGTTTGAACGGCTTGATGATGGCGGTGATGAGTTTCACGGAAGTCTCCTGGAGAACTGGTACGGATTTTACTACCGCGCCGGCAAAATCCCCGGATCGTCAATCCTCGCAAAAGCGGTTGGTAATCGGATACCGCCAGTCGCGCCCGAACGCGCGGTGCGTCACCCGGATCCCGACCGGCGCCTGGCGGCGCTTGTATTCGCTCCGGCGGATCATGTGCAGGATGCGCCGCACGTCGGTTTCGGCATACCCCGCGGCCACGATCTCCTCCGCGCCGGCGCCCTCCTCCATGTAGAGCGCGATCACCGCATCGAGCATCTCATAGGGCGGCAGCGTGTCCTGATCGGTCTGCCCCGCCCGCAATTCCGCGCTCGGTGGCCGGTCCAGGATCCGCTGCGGTATCACTTCCGAAATCGCATTGCGGTGGCGGGCCAGGCGATAGACGAGCGTCTTGCTGATGTCCTTGATCACGGCGAATCCGCCTGCCATATCGCCATAGAGCGTGCAATATCCCACCGCCATCTCGCTCTTGTTGCCGGTGGTGAGCACGATCGCGCCGCTCTTGTTCGACAACGCCATCAGCACGGTGCCGCGTACCCGCGCCTGGATGTTTTCCTCGGTTGCGTCCCACGGCCGACCCGCAAACTCCGGCATCAGCATGGCCAGGAAGGAATCGAAGGCCGGGGCGATCGGGATTTCGTCGTACCGCACCCCGAGCCGTGCGGCCATGTCGCGCGCATCGAGCCAGGAGATATCGGCGGTGAATCGCGACGGCATCATCACCGCACGCACGCGCTCTGCACCGAGCGCATCGCAGGCCAATGCCAAGGTCAGCGCGGAATCGACGCCGCCGCTGAGGCCGACGATCGCACCCGGAAAGCCGTTCTTTCCGACATAGTCGGCAATCCCGCGCTGCAACGCCCGGTATGCCTGCGACTCCAGCGATTCCGGCGCCGCGATCTCGCCCGCTTGCGGCACGCCGTCGACGAAATCGACGACGAGCATGTGCTCGGTGAACTGCGGCGCCATCGCGACGAGGCAGCCCTGCGCATCGAGGCAGAACGATCCCCCGTCGAACACCAGTTCGTCCTGGCCACCGATGAGGTTGCCGTAGACCACCGCCATTCCGTTGGCACACACCGTTTCGCGCATCACCTCCTGACGCAGGGCCTGCTTGCCGAGATGAAACGGCGAACCGTTCAGAACCAGCAGAACCTGCGCCCCGGCGGCCGCGGCGCGCCGGGGCGCATCCGGAAACCAGGTGTCTTCGCAGATGTTCAGACCGAAACGGGTTCCCCGGACCGCGAACCCGAACGGATGCCCGCCCGGGGTGAAATAGCGCCGTTCGTCGAACACGTCGTAATTGGGGAGGTCGTGCTTGCAATACACGCCCGC
>JAJYBQ010000167.1 GCA_021778935.1 Pseudomonadota bacterium
GGCAGCAGCGCCGGGCGCGGCGCGGCGGCGTGCCTACATCGGCCTGGGCGCCAATCAGGGCGATGCCGTGGAGAACCTGCGCGCCGCAATCGAGGCGATCCGGGGCATCGAGGGCACGACGGTGGCCGAGATCTCGCCGTTCTACCGCAGCGCGCCCATCGATGCCGAAGGACCCGACTTCGTCAACGCGGTGACCGCGATCGACACCGACCTGGATCCGTATGGGCTGCTGCTCCATCTTTGCGAGATCGAGATCATGCTCGGGCGCAAACGCAACACGGCGCCGGCCGCCCCGCATGCCCGCAAGGAGGCGCGGCGCATCGACCTCGATCTGCTGCTGATGGAGAACCTGATCGTCCGCTCGGACCCGCTGGTGCTCCCGCACCCGCGCATGCACCTGCGCGCGTTCGTGCTGACGCCGCTGCTCGACCTTGCGCCCGGGATACGAATTCCCGGGCATGGGCCGGCCGCGGGTCTGCTCGCGCACCTGGAACCCCAGGAGATCGAGCGCTTGCCCAGCGCGGAAGCGGCGCGCCTCGCCGTCGGCACATCTTCCGGCACGCCCGCGACGTGAACGTCATCCAACGCGTTGCGGAACTGCGCGATGCGCTGCGGGGACAGGACCGCATCGCCTTCGTTCCCACCATGGGCAACCTCCACGCCGGGCATCTCGCGCTCATGCAGACGGCACGCGACCACGGCAGCCCGGTGGTTGCATCGATCTTCGTCAACCCGCTGCAGTTCGGCCCCAACGAGGACTTCGATCGCTATCCCCGGACCTTGCAGGACGACATTGCGACGCTTCGTGCCCAGAACGTGGTCGATATCCTGTTCGCGCCGACGGTGGCCGAGATGTACCCGGAGCCCCAGGGATTCCGGGTGCAGCCGCCGGACGGCCTGGGCAACATCCTCGAAGGCGAATTCCGGCCGGGCTTCTTCGGCGGCGTGGCCACCGTGGTGCTGAAACTCCTCTCCTGCGTGCAGCCACGCGCGGCGGTGTTCGGCAAGAAGGACTACCAGCAGTGGCGGGTCGTGCATGCGATGTGCCGACAATTCGCGCTGCCCACCGAGATCGTCGCCTGCGAGACGACGCGGGAGCCCGACGGGCTGGCGATGTCCTCGCGCAACCGCTATCTCGACCCGGCCCAGCGTGTGGAGGCGCCGCGCCTGTACCGCGAACTCGCCGCGCTGCGCGAACGAATCCGTGCCGGTGCATGCGATTTCCCCGCGCTCGAAGCTCAGGCTGCAAACGCGCTGGCCACCGCGGGGTGGCAGCCCGAATACATCGCGATCCGCCGCCAGGCCGACCTCGACCGGCCCGGCGACGAGCAAGCGCCGCTGGTCGCACTCGCTGCAGCCCGCCTGGGAACGACCCGCCTGATCGACAACGTCGAGATCTGACATAATCACGCACCGTCCGCACCCGACTCCGGGTGCGCCGCGTCCGTGCCCGGATGGCGGAACTGGTAGACGCGCCGGACTCAAAATCCGGTTCTGGCAACAGAGTGTGGGTTCGATTCCCTCTCCGGGCACCATACTTCTCAGCAAAATCAAGTGGTTGCAATGCATTTGACGCAAATCTGACACAGCAAAAAAACCGGCGAACCAGCCGGTTTTTTCTTTGGTGCCCGGCCGACAACTCCTGTCGAACCCCGGCAATGCGCCGGACTTTTACACGGAGGAACCATGGACAGTACAGAAACGGTCCTGCCGGACGGAACCCGGGAATGGCGCAATGCGGCCGGCAAACCCCACCGGGAAGACGGCCCGGCGGTGGTGTTCCCGGATGGCGTCCAGTGGTGGTACCGGGACGGCAAACTCTACCGCGACGGCGGCCCGGCCTGGGTGACGCCGAACGGCACGCAGAAGTGGTACCGGAACGGTCTGCTCCTTCGGTAAACCCTTCCGGTAACGGTTCCCGGAAGGGTTTGGCAAACCTCCCAATCGCATCGAGGTTTCGATCGCGAGTGTCAAGCGGCTTGCGCCAGTTCGCCAAACGTGGCGCGGGCGCACAGATCGGGAATGTACAGGCCTTCGTCGAGCGTCGGCCAATACAAGTCGTGTCCGCCACCTTCGATGGTCACCTGGGTGGCGTCATGCAAGCTGGCACTCGCCACCGCATCAGGCAGCAGCGCCATCGGCACGATTACCTCGGCTCCGTTGTTGAATCCAAGGATGAGCCGCGTGGACTCGATGCGCACCGCAACGGCTTTGGGCTGGATTTGATCGAGTTGCCGACCCTTTTCCAGTGCGGGCTGGATGGATGACTCAGAAATCGCCATGTTGTCGACTCCAAGAGCTGCACAGAAAGTGCCGATGGTTTTCGATCTCGATGAGCAATTGCCGCAGCGTTTTGGCGTCCATTCCGCGCGCATCACTGGCGACCACCGGCCCATCGGGGCAGTTCAGCAGGATTTTCGCGCGCCCGCCGGACGACACAGCATGCACATGCGCGGGGCGATGATCGTGGGTGTAGACCATGATGCGCCAGGCGCCGACGCGCAAGAGTGTTCCCATGCGCCCATTATCCGATCTTTTGCTCCAAATTGCCGCGCGACGGCCGCGGTTCCGGCAAAGGTTCGGCAAACTCACCGGGAAGACGGCCCGGCGGTTGTGTGGCCGAACGGCATGCAGGAGTGGTACCGGGAAGGGGTGCGCATACCCAAGCCGGCCGATGTCGCAAAGGCCGAGGCCGAGGCCAAGGCAAGGGATGAAGAGCGCAAGGCGCAAGCCGAGGCCCTACGTCAACGCCGGGCCGCGCTCGACATCAACCCGCAGAAGGAGTACGACTCGCTGTAGATGGCTGCCAGGAACCGCGGATATTTGCCGCGGAGTTTGGGCGAGGCGTTGCCCTGGGGTTCCGGATGATGTAAGCGTAGAGCCGGGTTTTCGAGTTTTTCTCTTTGTGGTTTCCGGCGCCCGCAGGGCGCCTCCCCGATGCCTGCTCGAAGCGGGCCGTTCAACGAAGACGCGTTGTGAACGACCGGCGGGATGGCGATGCCGGCGTTGGTCTGGAACGGGGATTTCTGGATTTGCCGGGATAATCGGCGCGCCGAAGAAACGCAAGCGCGACGGCGACCCTACCTTGGCAAGTACGTTTCGCCGCCGCGCCCCAAACTGCGTACCGGAAGCACGCGTGCGACGCAGAGTATTGCACTGGCTGCGCGCGGCGTCTACCGCGCTTCGGTTTGGGAGCCGAAGCGCCGATGCCGGAAGACTCGACAGGCCGGATGTTCCTGTGCGCCCGCTGCCGCGCGCAGACGGTGATCTGCCGGCGCTGCGACCGCGGGCAGATCTACTGCGGGCCGGAGTGCTCGCAGCAGGCGCGTTGCGCGTCGCTGCGAGCGGCGGGCCGCCGATATCAAGCAAGCCGCGCCGGTCGATTCCGGCACGCGGCCCGCGCACAGCGCTACCGGCTGCGGCGCCAGGAAGTGACGCATCAGGGTTCCATCTCCGCCGTCCCGGATGATCTACTGCCCGCCGTTGCGCCGGAAGTTGCGGCCGGCGAAGTTCGGTGCTGCTTCTGCGGCGCGCGCTGCGCACCGTGGGTACGCCAGAACTTCGTCGGCCGCAGCCGTCCGGCGGGTTTCTGGACACCGGGCGGATTGCATGGGCATCGATCGCGAACTTGCAGCACAGATTCTGCGCTACTACCACGTCGAGAAGTGGAGGCTCAACACGATCGCGGGGCAGTTGCGCGTGCATCACAGCACGGTGGAGCGGGTGTTGACGCAACCGGGCATTGCTCGTAGCGACCGCGTGCCGCGCCCATCGCGCATCGACGCGTTCGTGCCGTTCATCACCGAGACGCTCACGCGCTTCCCGACGCTCACGGCCGCGCGCATCTTCCAGATGGTTCGGGAGCGCGGCTACGACGGCAGCCAGAGCCACATCGCTGCCCGAGGACGACTTCCCCGTGGCCGAGCGCATCGAAGTCCACATCGGCAAGACCCCCTACGCCCGGTTCGACACCAACGACTACTCGGTCCCGGCCGAGTACGTCGGCCGCAGCCTGACCGTGTTCGCCACCGCCTCGCGGGTGCGCATCACCGACGGCGCCAAGGTCGTCGCCTCCCACCCGCGCAGCTACGACTGCAAGCAGCAGATCGAGGATCCGGACCATATCCGGGCGCTGGTGGATCGCAAGCGCAGCGCCCGCCAGCACCGCGCCACCGACGCGCTCGTCGCCGCTGTTCCGGCAGTGAGGGACCTGCTCGTGCAAGCCGCCGCCCACGGCTACAACCTCGGAGCGGTGACCCGCGCGCTCCTGGCCCTGCTGCAGCGCTACCCGGCTCCGGAACTGAACCAGGCCGTCTGCGACGCGCTCGCGCGCGGCGTGCCGCACCCCAACAATGTTCGCCTGGCCCTCGACGCCCGGCGCCACGCCCGAGGCGAGGCGCCGCCCACCCCCGTTTGCCTTCCCGAACACCTGCGCAGCCGCGACGTCGCCGTGCGGCCGCACCGGCTCGATTCCTACGACCAACTCACGGAACGCCCCGATGACGACGAACCCGAATGCGAACCTGCGTGAGCGCGCCGCCCAACTGCGCCTGAACGGAATCCTTGCCCACTGGTCCGAGATCGGCAGCGCCGAATGGGTGGCGCAGTTCATCGAGTGGGAGGAAACCGAACGTGCCCGCCGCAGCATGGAACGCAGGCTCCGCCGCTCCAGCATCGGCGCCTTCAAGCCGCTGGCCGACTTCGACTGGGCCTGGCCCGCGCGCTGCGACCGCGCCGCCATCGAGGAACTCCTGGACCTGCAGTTCATGGCCGAGGCGGCCAATGCCGTGCTCGTCGGCCCCAACGGAATCGGCAAATCCACCATCGCCCAGAACATCGCCCACCAAGCCCTGCTCAGCGGTCATACGGTCCTGTTCATCACCGCCGGCCAACTGCTCGGCGAACTCGCCGGCATCGACAGCGATTCTGCCCTCCAGCGCAGGCTGCGCTACTACGCGGGATTCGACCTGCTGGCCATCGACGAGGTGGGGTACCTCTCCTACTCCAACCGCCACGCCGATCTGCTCTTCGAACTGACCAACCGCCGTTACAAGAAAAAGAGCACCCTCGTCACCACGAACAAGCCGTTCTCCCAATGGCACGACGTCTTCCCCAACGCCGCCTGCGTCGTCTCCCTGATCGATCGGCTCATCCACAACGCCGAGATCATCGCCCTCGAAGGCGAGTCCTACCGCCTCAAGGAAGCCCAGGAACGAAACGAACGGCGCGCCGCCGCCCGGCGCAAGCGCAAATCGTGATCGAGCCCCGATTCGACGAACTGCCCTGGCCGTCGCCGGAATCCGGCGACGAACCCAGCGGCGAAGCCTGCGCGCAACTCGTCGACCTGCTCTACGCCCTGGGCGACCTCGTCGCCGAGCGCTACCACCGCAAGATCAAGCGCTACTACCGGCGCCGCCGACGCGCGGAACGACCCGTCGCCGTCATCAGGCCCGACGGCGTGCAGCTCGACCTCTTCCCCGCCGA
>JAJYBQ010000168.1 GCA_021778935.1 Pseudomonadota bacterium
CCAAGGTCATGCGCGACATGCGGCTCTTTCTCCTCCATGACGGCGAAGAGGATCGCGACCACTATCACGTCCAGGCGATCCACAACGAATCCGGCTACCTGCAGATCCGCCAAGCGCTGGCGCGGCAGACTCGCAGCGAAATGGCGATCCCCCCGCTCACCGTGGCGCGCGCCAACGACGACACCGAACGGGCGCTGCTGCTGCAACATCGCGTCGAGAGCGGCCGGTTGCTCGATGCCCAAAGCACGGAAGCGGTGCTGGGCTACATCAAGCGACTCTGGGGGTTCGATGTGGTCCTCGAAGAAGTCGACGAAGCGGGCAGCCGGTTGAAGATCCACCGGACATAGCCTCATCCCGCCGGCGGATCGCGGGCGCGACCGGGCGGCGGCGGCACACGGCTACCGAGGCCGGTAGCGCGCCGCATCGGCGGGCCGGATACGCTGCCGGCCATGGGCAATCTCCTCGATGCGATCCGGCGCTCCCTTGCGCCCTGGTGCGCCGTCTGCGGCGTGGAACGGGGCGACCCGGTCTGCCCGGGATGCCTGGAAGATTTCTTTCCGGAAGAGGTCCGGCGTTGCCGGCGCTGCGGCAACCGCCTCCCCGCGCCCGCGCGCCTTGCTGTGGAAAAGTCGGTGCAGAGCCCTGTGGACAAGCCCTGGTTTTCTGGGGATCGCCGGGTGGAAAAGTCGGCGATTCCGGGGGAAAAGCCTGTGGACAGCCCTGTGGATTTCCCTGTGGAAAAGGCGGTGGACTTATGCGGGGGATGCCTGGCACACCGCCGTCAGTTCGATGCCACCATCGCGCTGGCCGACTATGCCGCCCCCATCAGCGGCATGATCGCCGCGCTCAAGTTCCAGGGGCGAATGGATCTCGGGCACACCTTCGGGAAGTTGCTGGCGCGGCGCGCAGCGCGCTGGTCGGCGCCGGGGTTCGACGCGCTGATCCCGATTCCGGTCGCACCGCAACGCCTGCGCGGCCGCGGCTACAACCAGGCGGAAGAGATCGCGCGCGGAATTGCGGCCGGCCTGGGACACCCGGTCCTGGCGCGCCACCTCATTCGGAACCAGGATGGTCCGGCCCAGCATGACCTTCCGCTCGCGCAGCGGCGCACCCGCATCCGCGGGGCATTCGCGCTGCGGGTTCCGCTGCCCGGTTCCGTCCGGTGCGTGGCACTGGTCGATGACGTGATGACGTCCGGGGCGACCCTCGACGAAGCGGCAGCCGTGCTCAAGCGCGCCGGGGTCGAACAGGTGGTCAATCTGGTAGCGGCGAGGACGCCGTGAATCGGCAATGAAAAACCGCCGCGAAACCGGAGGCCCCGGGACGCCGGCGGCGTCAGCGGCGCTGGAACAGGGGCAAGCCCCGCTGGCGCGCACGGAGCCGCAGGCAGGGATCCGGGCGCGGCTGCGCCGGCATGCGAAACGCGACGTCGAACGCGGATGCGCGCTCCGGCGTTTGCGGGTCGTCTTCCAACAATCCGATGGAGAGCGCGCGGGCACGCTCGGCATCGGAAAGATGCGCCATCACACCGATATCGCGGCGCGCATGGCCGTTGCCGGTCAACAGGACGACGCCGCGGGAAAAATACGGCCGGATCGACTGCGCCAACACCGCGTCGCGGGCGATCTGCGCCGTCGCGATCGCCGCCAGCATGTCCTTGGGCGCGAGGCCGCAATGCCCGATCGCGATTTCGTGCTCCTGCGCGCGCAACAGGCGCAGAGGGATGTCACGCAATCCCAACGCCGCCGCCTGGCCCGGCGAAAACACCGACGACACGCCGTGCATGGCCACCTTCATCGCCTGCGCGCCCGACAGGTCGGCCGCGATGATGGGCAGGTGGTATTGCAAGGCCAGTTCGACATAGGGTCGATAGAAATTCCAGTTCCACCCTTTGGCGCCCGCCGCCCGAATGACGTGCTCCGCCCGTACGGCGACGCTGCCCTGCGCCGCCTTGCGCGCGGCGTTCAGCGCCGCCTGACGATCGGCGTCGAACTGCTCGAACGCAATCGCCGGCCGTGCGCCGCGCTGCAGGAGCCGGCGCAATGCCTGCGCGCGCATGGCGTGCTGCGCGGCGTTGTCATGCACCTCGCCGGACAGGACGATGGGTTTGCGCGCCATCGCTCCGGCGAGACGCGCAGGCGTGAGCAACGGCAAGGCATGGATGCCGTTGTCCGCGGGGACCGGAACGGATTTCGGGGGCGTCATCGCACAGGCGGCGAATGCCGCCACGAAACCTGCCACGGCCATCGATCGGAACATTGCGCGCACGGTCACAACCCCATCACCCCAGATTCGGCGCAAGCCAGCGCTCCAATCGCGCCACCTCCATGCCGCGGCGGCGCGCCATGTCTTCCAACTGGTCGCGCCCGATGGGGCCGACGTTGAAATACCGTGCGTCCGGATGCGCAAGATAAAACCCCGAGACCGACGACGCCGGATGCATGGCGAAACTCTCGGTCAGGGTCATGCCGATTTCCTCGGCATGCAATGCGGCGAACAGTTCGTGCTTGACGCTGTGCTCCGGACAGGCGGGATAGCCCGGCGCCGGCCGGATGCCGCGGTAGCGTTCGGCGATCAGCGCGTCCTGCCCCAGATGTTCGTCCGGCGTGTAGCCCCAGAGGTCGCGGCGCACCCGTTCGTGCAGCATCTCCGCCGCGGCCTCGGCCAAGCGATCGGCCAGCGCCTTGAGCAGGATCGCGGCATAGTCGTCATGCGCGCGGGCGAATTCCTCCTCGTGCGCTTCGATCCCCAGGCCGGCGGTCACCGCGAACAGCCCGATGTAATCGGCGATGCCCGGCGGGGCGATGAAATCGGCCAGCGCGCGGTTCGGGCGGGGAACGCCATCGATCACCGGTTTGCGGATCTGCTGCCGCAAACCGTACCAGGTGAACAGCCGGGCGGTCCGTGATTCGTCGGCGAATACCACGATGTCGTCGCCGTCGGCATTGGCCGGGTGGAGCGCCACCGCCGCGTTCACCGTGAGCCAGCGCTCGGCGACGATGCGCGCGAGCATCGCCTTGGCATCCTCGAACACGCGGCGCGCCTGCGCGCCGACGACGGCGTCGTCCAGGATCGCGGGATACGGCCCGGCGAGATCCCAGGTCTGAAAGAACGGTCCCCAGTCGATGTACTCCGCCACCCGTGCCGGATCGAGCGCGCGCAGCGCCCGCCGCCCGAGGAACTTGGGTTTCGGCGGCACATACGTCTGCCAATCGAGCCGCGCCGCGTTGGCGCGCGCCTCGGACAGCGGAATGATCTCCGGCCCCTTCTTGCCGGCGTGCTGGCGGCGCACACGCTCGGTTTCGGCCCGGTGTTCGGCGAGAAACCCCTCGCGCTGCCCGTCGGATACCAGCGACTGGCACACGCCGACCGAACGGCTGGCATCCGGCACGTAGACGACGGCGCCGCCGTACCGCGGCGCGATCTTCACGGCGGTGTGGACTCGCGAGGTGGTGGCGCCGCCGATGAGCAGCGGAATGGTCATGCCGAGGCGCTGCATTTCGGACGCGACGTGCGCCATCTCCTCGAGCGACGGCGTGATGAGGCCGCTCAGGCCGACGATATCCGCCTTCTGCTCGATCGCCGTCTCCAGGATTTTCTCCGCCGGCACCATCACGCCCAGGTTCACGACGTCGAAGTTGTTGCACTGGAGCACGACGGTCACGATGTTCTTGCCGATGTCGTGCACGTCTCCCTTGACGGTGGCGATGACGATCTTGCCGTTGGATCGGGCAGTCTCGCCGCTTGCCGCCTTCTCCGCCTCGATGTAGGGCACGAGATAGGCAACCGCCTGCTTCATCACGCGGGCGGACTTCACCACCTGCGGCAGGAACATCTTGCCGTCGCCGAACAGATCACCGACGACATTCATGCCCTGCATCAGCGGGCCTTCGATCACCTCGATGGTGCGGCCGCCCCGCGCCTGGATCTGTGCGCGAATCTCCTCGGTGTCGGATTCGACGAACTGCGTGATGCCGCGCACGAGCGCGTGCACCAACCGCCTTTCGACCGGTTCGGCGCGCCAGGCCAGATCCTCTTCGCGCTTGCGCCCCGCGCCCTTACGCCGTTCGGCAAGCTGCACGAGCTGCTCGCCGGCATCGGGGCGCCGGTCGAGCACCACATCTTCGACCACTGCACGCAATTCGGGCTCGATCTCCTCGTAGACGCCCAGTTGCCCGGCATTGACGATGCCCATCGTCATTCCGGCGCGGATCGCGTGGTAGAGGAACACGGTATGGATCGCTTCGCGCACGAGATCGTTGCCGCGGAACGAAAACGACACGTTGGACACTCCGCCGCTCACCCCGGCATGCGGGCAGTTCCGCTTGATCCAGCGTGTCGCATCGAGAAAATCCACCGCGTAATGATTGTGCTCGTCGATGCCGGTGGCAATGGCGAAAATATTGGGGTCGAAGACGATGTCCTCGGGCGCAACACCACCCTGCTCGACCAGCAGCCGGTAACTGCGCGCAGCGATGGCGATGCGGCGCTCGTAGGAGTCGGCCTGCCCGTTCTCGTCGAAACCCATCACGATCATCGCCGCGCCGTAGCGGCGCGCGAGGCGCGCCTGGCGCAGGAACTCCGCTTCGCCTTCCTTGAGCGAAATCGAGTTGACGATGCACTTGCCCTGCACGCACTGCAGACCGGCCTCGATCACCGACCATTTGGAGCTATCGATCATTACCGGCACGCGGGCGATGTCGGGCTCGGCAGCGATCAGATTCAGGAAGCGGCGCATGGCGGCGACCGAGTCGAGCATCGCCTCGTCCATGTTGACATCGACGATCTGTGCACCCGCCTCGACCTGCTGGCGGGCAACCGCTACTGCCTGTTCATACTGTCCTTCCAGGATCAACCGCGCGAACTGGCGCGATCCGGTGACGTTGGCCCGCTCCCCGACATTGACGAACAGCGTGTCGGGTCCGATGTTGAGCGGCTCCAGACCCGAAAGCCGCAGGCGCGGCTCGACGGTCGGCAGCACGCGCGGGGGCAGCCCATCGACCGCCTGCGCAATGGCGCGGATATGGTCCGGGGTGGTGCCGCAACAGCCGCCGACGATGTTGAGCAGGCCGGCGGCGGCAAATTCGCGGAGCAGGCTCGACGTGACGTCCGGCGTCTCGTCGAACCCCGTCTCCGACATCGGATTGGGCAACCCGGCATTGGGGTAGATGCAGACGTGCGTGTCCGCCAGCCGCGCAAATTCCTCGACGTAGGGCCGCATGAGGGCGGCGCCGAGGGCACAGTTCAACCCGACCGCCAGGGGCCTGGCGTGGCGCAGCGCATTCCAGAACGCCTCGACCGTCTGGCCGGACAGGATGCGGCCGGACGCGTCGGTCACCGTGCCGGAGAGAAAGATCGGCAGTCGCACCCCCCGGCGCTCGAACTCCTCGTCGATCGCGAACACCGCCGCCTTGGCGTTGAGCGTGTCGAAGATCGTCTCGACCAGCAGCAGATCGACGCCGCCGTCGAGCAG
>JAJYBQ010000008.1 GCA_021778935.1 Pseudomonadota bacterium
TGATCTCCGCCGCCGACGACGCCGCGCTGCGGCAGCTCGCCGGGCGCTATGCCGACGCCCTCGCGCGCACCACCGCCCCCGCGCTGCTTGCGCAGGCGGCATGGGAGCGGCGCGATTGGCTCGCCGAACGGATCGCGATCGCCGACGCCACCGCACCGGAGGCCGCCGCCACCTTGCGGGCGTTTGCCGACGGCGCCGACGCGCCCGGGCTGTTCCGCGAGCGCGCGGCAACCGGCGCGGCGTCCGCGCCCGCGCCGGTTGCCCTGGTCTTTTCCGGCAACGGCGCGCAATGGACCGGCATGGGCCGCGCCCTGCTCGCCGCCTCGCCGCGGTTCGCGACCCACCTGGCCGAAGTCGCCGCGCTGATCCGCGCCTACGGTGGCCCCGACGTCCTCGCCGCGCTCGCGCAGGACGACCCGGCCACGCTGCAGGACACCGCCGTCGCCCAACCGGCCCTGTTCGCCATCCAGGTCGCCGCGACCGAGCTGCTGCGGCACGAAGGCTTGTGCGCCGGGGCGGCGATGGGCCATAGCGTCGGCGAAATCGCCGCCGCCTGGTCGGTGGGCGCCCTCGACCTTGCGCAGGCCGCGCGCGTCATCGTCGCCCGCAGCCGCGCCCAGGCGAAGACCCGCGGCAGCGGACGCATGGCCGCCGTCGGCCTCCCGGCCGACGCCATGCAGCGCCGCCTCGACGAGTTGGCGGAACCGGATCACTCCCTCTCCCGCACCGCGGGAGAGGGCGGGGGCGAGGATGCAGGCAACCACGAAACCACCCTCCCGGCGCAACCACACCCCCTCTCCCGCAAGGCGGGAGAGGGCGGGGGTGAGGGCCGCCCCACGAAGTCGCCATTTGCCCGCCGCATCACCGTCGCCGCCGACAACAGCCCCCACAGCTGCACCGTCAGCGGCCCTGCCGACGCCCTGGCCAAACTGCGCGCCGCCCTGGGCGAGGGCGTGTTCTTCCGCGAACTCGACCTCGACTACGCCTTTCACAGCCCGGCGATGGATCCGATCCGCGAATCGCTGCTCGACGATCTCGCGGGCTTCGATCCGGGCGCAGCCCGGCCCCTGCTCTGCTGCGACGGCGGGCCGGGCGGCTTCTTCTCCACCGTGCGCGGCACCCGACTCCCCGCCGGCGCGCTCGACGCCGCCTACTGGTGGCACAACATCCGCGACCCGGTGCGCTTCGGCCCGGCCATCGCGGCGATGTGGCAGGCGGGCTACCGCATCTTCGTGGAAGTCGGCCCCAACGCCATCCTGCAGCGCTATGTCACGGAAACGCTCGCATCCCTGCGGGCCGACGGCCGAGCCATCGCCCACGCGCCCCGCCGCGCCGACACCCTCGCGGGCATCCGCGAAACCGTGCTGCGCGCCGCGCTGCTGGGTGCCCGCATCGACGCGCGCGCCCAGTTCCCCACGCCCCTGCGCGAACCCGTCGATCTGCCCCGCTATCCCTGGCAACATCAGCCCTACTGGTATGCCGCCACCGCCGAGTCGTACCAGCTGATCCAGCGCCGCGGCGTCCACCCGCTGCTGGGCTACCGGCTCAAAGAGCTGGCCGCCGCCTGGGAAGTCCACCTCGACCCGGTGAAATCGCCGTGGTTGGCCGACCACCGCGTGGGCGGCGCCGTCGTGCTGCCCGGCGCGGCCTACGCCGAACTGGCGCTTGCCGCCTCGCGCGAATGGTTCGGCGAGCGTACCGGCGAGGCCGCAGCGCCCGCCGCCTTGCGCATCGACGGCCTCGACATCCTCTCCCCGGTGGTATTCGACGGCGAGCACACCCGCACCCTGCGCGTGCTGCTCGACCCCGAAGATCTGCGCCTGCGCATCGAAAGCCGCCAGCGGCTCTCCGGGGACGCCTGGACCCTGCACGCCCGCTGCACGCTCGCAGGCACGCCCACCCACGCGCTCCATGAGGCGTTGCCGCGGCCCGGCCCGCGGGCGATCCGGGTCGAGGGAGCGCGCTTGTACGCCGCCGCCGCCGCCCTGGGCCTCGATTACGGCCCCGAATTCCGCCGCTTGCAGGACATTGCCGTCGAGGGCACGACCTTGCAGGCGACCCTCACGCCCGCCCCCTCCCGCAAGCGGGAGGAGGAGCGTGATTCGGCCTTCCTGCTGCACCCCGCCCTGCTCGACCAGTGCTTCCAGGCCCTCATCGCCTGGTTCCACGACACGCTCGGAACGCCCGCGGGGGCGATGAGTTTCCTGCCGGTCGGCATCGGCCGCCTGCTCTGGCTGGGTTCCGGCGACGCGGTCACGACCCTCGTCGGCCGCCTGCAACGCCGCAGCGCCCGCTCGGTGCTGGCCGACTTCGAACTGCGCGATGCCGCCGGCGAGCTCGTCGCCATCGCCACCGGCTGCCGCTTCCGCGCCGCGGCCCTGCAACCGGCAGCGCACCCGCCCGCCGCATGGCGGCAGGTCGCACGCCTGACACCGCTCGACGGTGCACCGCAGCCCTCCCCGCCCGCCACCGCGGCGCTCGCCCGCGCCATCGAACCGGCATGGGCCGACGACCCCGAAGGCGCTCGCCGGCGGTACTGGCGTGAGGTCGCCCCCTTGCTCGAATTGCTGCCCCTCGCCTACGCCCGCGATGCGCTGCGCGCGGCCGCCGGCGGCATCGATTCCGGGCTGCTCACGCGCTGGCGCGCCGCCCACCCGCTGCTGCGCTGGCTGCTCGACGAACTACGGGCCCAGGGCATCCTGCGCGCCGACGGCGCGGCGTGGCGCCTCGACGACGCGGACCTGCCGCCCAGCGGAGAAATGTGGTCCTCGGCGCTCGCCGCCTGCCCGGCCGCCGCTCCCGATCTGCTGCGCATCGGCCGCGTGGGCCTGCATCTTGCGGCGCTGGCCGATCTCGAACCCCCGCCGGGCCGTTCGGGTGCGCCCGCCTGCGAAGCCGAGGCGCCTGATCTGCACACCCCCGCCCACGCCGGCACGCGCGCCGGCATCGCGGCCGCGCTGCACGCGATCGCCACGCGCTGGCCCAAGGGCCGGCGCCTGCGCGTACTGGAGGTCGGGCACGGGGATGGTGCCCTAGCGCAGTGGTGTGCGGAGGCCGACGCCCCCGCCCTCGATCTCGTTCTCGCCCGCCATGCCGACGACGACCTGGGCACGCTGCGCGCCGCCTACGAAGGGCACCCGAAAATCACGGTGGCCGCGATCCACGGCGACAACCTCGAACTCGACGCGCCGGTGCCGCTGCCCGCGCACTTCGACGTCGTCGTGCTCGACCACGTCCTGCACCGCTACGCGCAGCCGGCCCACGCCCTGGGCAGCCTCCTGCCCCGCCTCGCACCCGACGCCGTGCTGCTGCTCGCCGAACGCCATCCCGATCACGCCGCCATCGTTGCCGACGGAGCGAGTCCATGCTGGTGGCATGCCGATTCCGAGGGCGTGGCACATCCGGCGCTGCTCGCCCCGGGCGACTGGGAAACGCTGCTGGCGCACCTCGGCTGGATCGAATGCCAGACCGTTGCCGACCCGACCGTCGAGGGACTGCCGCTGGGCGGCTTCCTGCTGCTCGCGCGCCCGGCGCCGGGCCTCGACGAGGCCCGCGCGGCATCGCACCGTGCGCGCTGGGCCGTCTGGACGGCCCCCGGCGCCGACGAGGACCTCGCGGACACGCTGGCCAGCCGGCTCGCCGCCGCCGACCGGACCGTGCAACGCCTTGCGGAAGGCGAGACGCCCGCCGCGGGAACGGAGCAATGGCTGCTCTTCCCCGCGCCCGCGGATCCCGCGTCCGCAGCGACCCTTGCCGCCGCCTGCGAATTCCTGCGCCGCCGGCTGCTCGACATCGCGACGCGCACGCCGCAGGCCACCGTGCATCTCGCCCTGCCGGGCGGCGCGCCGGGCCCGGACCGTACCGATGCCGCCCCCGCCGCGGCCGCCTTGTGGGGGCTGGCGCGCGTCGCCGCCAACGAACTTGCGCCGCTCGTCCTGCGCCGGATCGATCCCGGCCATGACGCCGACGCGCTGCTGCGCGAGTGTCTCGCCGACGAAGCCGACCGTGGGGAGACCGAAATCGTCTGGCTTGGCGGCCATCGCCATGCCCTGCGCATGCTGCCGCATGAAGAACCGAACGCGGAGCCGCATGGCTCGGCACCATCTCCGGACCCCACCGCCTGGCGCCTCGACTTCCCGCTGGCCGGCCAGTTGCGCAACCTGCACTGGGTCGCCGGCGCGCGACCCGCGCCCGGCCCGGGGGAAGTGGAAATCGAAGCCTGCGCCGCCGGCCTCAATTTCCGCGACGTGATGTACGCCATGGGCCTGCTTGCCGACGAGGCGCTGGAACAAGGGTTTGCCGGCGCGGCGCTCGGCCTCGAAGTGGCGGGGCGCGTCGCGCGCTGCGGTCCCGGCGTCGAGCGCTTCCGGCCGGGCGACGCCGTCCTCGCCTTCGCCGGGGCGAGCTTTGCCAGCCACGTCCTCGTGCCCGAACGCGCCGTGGCGCCCAAGCCCGCGGGCTGGACCTTTGCCGAGGCCGCCACGGTGCCGACGGTGTTTTTTACCGTGTGGTACGCCCTCGAAGAGATCGCCCGCCTGCAGCCCGGCGAACGCATCCTGATCCACGGCGCGGCGGGCGGGGTGGGCATCGCCGCCATCCAGATCGCCCGCTGCATGGGTGCGGAAATCATCGCCAGCGCCGGCAGCGCGGCCAAACGCGACTTCGTGCGCCTGCTGGGCGCCCACCATGTGATCGACTCGCGCGACCCGCAGTTCGACGAGGCCGTGTTCGCCTGCACCGGCAAGGAGGGCGCCGGCGGGGGCGTGGACGTCGTGCTCAATTCGCTGGCGGGCGAAGCCATCGCCCGCAACCTGCGCGCCCTGCGCCCCTTCGGCCGCTTCATCGAACTGGGCAAGCGCGACTTCTACGAAGACACCCGCATCGGCCTGCGCCCCTTCCGCAACAACGTGAGCTACTTCGGCGTCGACGCCGACCAGCTCATGCAGTTGCGCCCCGCGCTGGCGAGCCGGATCTTCGCCGCCGTCATGGACCGGTTCGCGGACGGTACGCTCCACCCCCTGCCCCACCGCGTGTTCCCCGCCGACCGGGTGGTCGATGCCTTCCGCCACATGCAGCAGGCGCGGCAGATCGGCAAGGTGGTCGTCGACCTGCAGACCGCGCCGCGCCGCATTGCCACGACGATGCCGGCGCCGCACTGGCAGGCCGCGGCCGATGGCACCTGGCTCGTCGCCGGCGGCCTGGGCGGTTTCGGTCTGGCCACCGCCGCGTGGCTCGCCGAGCGCGGCGCCCGCCACCTCGTCCTGCTCGGCCGCCGCGGCGCCGACACCCCCGGCACGGCAGACGCCCTGCGAACCCTGCGCGCGCAGGGCGTCGAGGTCCGCGCGCTCGCCTGCGACATCACCGACCGCGCCGCCCTGGCCCGCACGCTTGCCGAAATCCGCCGCGACCTGCCGCCGCTGCGCGGCGTGCTGCACACCGCGATGGTGCTCGACGACGCCCTGCTCGCCAATCTGGACGCGGCGCGTTTCGCCGCCGTACTGACGCCGAAGTGGGACGGCGCCCGGAACCTGCACGAACTCACGCGCGACGATCCGCTCGATTGCTTCGTGCTCTATTCCTCGGCCACCACCGTGCTCGGCAATCCGGGCCAGGCCAACTACGTCGCCGCCAACGCCGCGCTCGAAGCGCTGGCGCGCCGGCGGCGCGCCCAGGGACTGCCCGCCACCGTGGTGGCCTGGGGACCGATCGGCGACGTGGGTGTGCTCACGCGCAACGCCGCCGCCCGCGACAGCCTGCATGCGCGCCTGGGCGCCGCGCCGCTCTCCTCCGCCGCCGCGCTGCAGCGCCTGGAACGGATGCTCGCCACCGGGGAGTCCGATCTCGCGGTCATGGACTTCGACTGGGCTGCGCTGCAACGCGGTCTCTCCAGCGCCGGAACGCCGTTTTTCGATGAACTGCGCCGCCGCCTCGGGCACGGCGCCGCCCACGCCGGCGGCGACGACCTCCGCGCGCGGCTCGCCGGCCTGCCCGCCGAGGAAGCCATCGCCGCCATCGCCCAGATTCTGGTCGAGGAAATCGCCGCCATCCTGCGCCTGCCGCCCGAGCGCATCGCCCCCACCCGGTCGGTCTACGATCTGGGGATGGACTCGCTGATGGCGGTGGAACTGGCGCTCGCGCTGGAAAAATGCTTCGACCTGCGCATCCCGCCGATGTGGATCAGCGAAAACCCGACCATCGGCCGCATCGCCGAGCGCATCCACCACGCGCTCTTCGGCAACGCCGATGCGGACGAAGCCGGCGCCGCAGCCACCGCGGCCCCCGCCGATGCCACGGAAACCCTGGTGCGCGCGATGGCCGCCCAGCACGCCGAAGACCCGCATCTGCAATCGGCGCAGACCAGCGCCGGGGAACTCGCCGCCGCCGTGCGCGACGCCGCGGCGCAGGGCACGAGGTTGATTCCGTGACCGCGCCGCCCAATCCCCGTGCCGGCCTGGGCCAGCTCGCGCGCAGCCGCCTGCTCGACCGCCTGCGCAGCCCGCGCGAACCGGGCCGCGCCGCCGATCCGACGGGCGCGCGCCTGCGGCCCGCCGCGCCCGGTACGCCTCCGGCGCAGGACCTCTCCGACGCCATCCCCGATACCTACTGCCGCTTCGACACCCACCCGGCCTACGAGCGCCTGCTGGTGTCGCAAACCGTCGCGCGGCGCTTCGGCATCGACAACCCGTTCTTCCGCCTGCACGAGGCGGCGGCGGGCGCCACCACCCGCATCGGCGGCCGCGAGTACGGCAACTTCTCCAGTTACGACTATCTGGGGCTGAACGGACACCCGCGCATCGCCCAGGCGGTGCAGGAGGCCGTTGCCCGCTACGGCACCTCGGCTTCGGCCAGCCGCCTAGTCGCCGGCGAGCGGCCGATCCAGCGCGAACTCGAAGCCGCGCTGGCCGACTTCCACGGCACCGAAGCCTGCGTCACCTTCGTGAGCGGCCACGCCACCAACGTCAGCACCCTCGCCGCCCTCTTCGGGCCGAAGGACCTGATCGTCCACGACGCGCTCGCCCACAACAGCATCATCGAGGGCGCCAAGCTCTCCGGCGCCCACCGCCGCGGCTTTCCCCACAATGACGGGCACGCGCTCGACGCCCTGCTCGCGGAGATCCGCGGCAAGTACGAACGGGTGCTGATCGTGATCGAGGGGCTCTACAGCATGGACGGCGATACGCCCGATCTGGCCCGATTCGTCGAGATCAAACGCCGCCACAAGGCCTTCCTGATGGTCGACGAGGCCCATGCCCTGGGCACCCTGGGTGCCACCGGCCGCGGCATCGCCGAGCACTGCGGCGTGCCCGCCGCCGCGGTCGACATCTGGATGGGCACCCTCAGCAAGACCCTGGCCTCCTGCGGCGGCTACATCGCCGGCAGCCACACCCTGGTCGAACTGCTCAAGTACACCGCGCCCGGCTTCGTCTACAGCGTGGGCCTGCCCCCGGCCCAGGCCGCGGCGGCGCGCGAAGCCTTGCGTCTGCTCCAGGAGGAGCCCGAGCGCGTGCGGCGCCTGCAGGAAAACGGCCGGCTATTCCTGGACGAAGCCCGCGCCCGCGGCATCGACACGGGCCTCGCCCAGGGCCACGCGATCGCCGCCGCGATCATCGGCTCGTCACTCAAGGCGACGAAACTATCGAATTCCCTGTTTCGCGACGGCATCAACGTGCAGCCCATCATCCACCCGGCGGTGGAGGAAAAGGCGGCGCGATTGCGGTTTTTCCTGAGCGCGGATCACACGCCCGAGCAATTGCGCAGCACCGCGCGGGCGCTCGCGGAGCGGATCTGACGAAAGCCACCCCAAGCCCTTCGGCCGCAACACCGCCCCCCGACCCCGACGCACCGCCCCCATTCCTGGAACGAACCCCCTACTCGTGCTTACCAAGATCACAAGCTTCCTGTCCGGACTGAGCCGCCTGTTCTGGATCACGGTCATCATTCCGACCACGCTGTCGGCGATCTACTTCGGCCTGATCGCCAGCGACGTCTACATCTCGCAGTCCCAGTTCATCATCTACAACCCGCGCTCGCCCTCGACCAGCGCCGGGGGCCTCTCCAGCCTGCTGACCGGCGCGGGGCTGTCGTCCGGATCCTACGGCGTCTATGCCGCGCACGACTACATCCTGTCGCGCGACGCCCTCCACGACCTGGAAAAGTCGCTGAACGTCGAGGCAATGGTCACCGGCCACGACATCGACTGGGTCAACCGCTTCGGCGGCCTGCTGTATTTCCGCAAGACCTTCGAGGAATTCTTCAAGTACTACACCAAGCGCATGGTCGGGGTGGACATCGACCCGAATTCGAACATCTCCACCCTCACGGTCAATGCGTTCACACCGGCGGACTCCCGGAACATCAACGCCCAGTTGCTGAGCCAGGCCCAGCAGTTGATCGACCGCCTCAACGCCCGCGCGGACCAGCAAGGCGTCACCTTCTACGCCAAGGAAGTAAAGCAGCACGAAAACGAAGTGGTGGCCGCCGCGGTCGCGATGGCGCGGTACCGAAACCGGCACGGGGTGTTCAACCCGGCGCCGCAATCCGCCCTGCAACTGCAGCTGGTCGCCAAGCTGCAGGACAATCTGATCCAGCAGGAAACCGCGCTGGCGGAGATGTTGCTCGATACGCCCCGCAATCCGCAGATTCGGCTGCTGAGGAAATCGATTGCCGAGATTCGCACGGAAATCGCGAAACAAACTGCGAATGTCGCCGGGGCGCCGAACTCGCTGGCGAGCAAGTCTGTTCCGTACGAACGGCTGATGCTCGATCAGACCTTCGCGGAGAAAAAGCTCGCGGCCGCGATCAGCGCGCTGGAACAGGCACGGATCCAGGCACAGAAGCAACAGCTGTTCATTGAAACGGTGGTCACGCCGAACCTTCCCGACGATGCGCTGGAGCCGAAACGGGCGCGGGGCGTGCTGGCGACGATCGTTGTCGGGTTAATGTTGTGGGGGGTCTTCAGCGTGATCTTTGCGGGAATCCGGGAACATCATGACCGTTGAGACCAATCTGACGTTCTGGCAGCAGGCCAAGCTGCAAGGGCGCGTAATTTGGGCACTGACGATGCGGGAAACGATCACCCGCTTCGGCCGCGAGGGGCTGGGCGTGATCTGGATGGTCGCGGAACCCTCAATGTTCGTTATCGGGGTGATGGTGATTTTTTCGCAGATCGACAGCAACGCCCGATTTTCTGTAGCGGAATATCTCGCCGTGAGCTATCCCACCCTACTTTTCTGGCGCAACGGCACCAACCGCGTCACAAAAGCGCTAGAAATAAATCGCGCCTTACTGCATCACCAGCCCGTTCGACCAATTGATATTATTTACTCAAGAATATTATTGGAATTTTCTGGGGCGGCAGGCGCATTTCTAATCCTCTACCTCATATTTGTGCAGCTCGGCATCTGCCAATGGCCAGCCGACACCCTTACCATGGCGTTGGGCTATATATTTGTAATCTGGTTTTCATTCGCCTTTGTACTCATTATGGCAGCACTAGCAGAGCTCAGCGAAACCGTAGAACGCGTATCTCACATCATTCTATATCTCATGCTTCCGTTTGCTGGAGTTTTCATTCCACTGACTGGGGTGCCGGAAAAGTTTCGCAACATTCTTTTATGTTTTCCACTGGTTGATGCCGTTGAGTATTTTCACCACGGCTATTACGGCGATCGCATGCCGACATACTACCACATCCGGTACAGCGCACTCACGATTCTTGCCATGACATTATTTGGATTATCACTCGCAAACATCGCCATCCGCCGCGTGCAGAGTCATTAGCAAACATAAAATACATCCAAAGAGAAAAATCTATCGCCCCATGCCCATAAAAAAATTGACGTTTCCGAGTTACAGATAGTTATGCATCACTGGCCGATACGCCCCCGCAAGCCTTTAAAAAAATTTAACTCTCGACGCAAGAACACCACGAATTCGGCGCCGTCATCCGCACAATCAAGTCAACTCAATACCCATGAGAAACACGCCATCAATTCTCCATCTTGCTCATTTGCTTAGCGTGGAGGATGCAGATTTTCTCCCTTTCGCCTACAAGACGCTGCTTGGTCGTGAAATAGACTTCAAAGGTGCATCGCATTATTCCGCGCGGCTCGCAGCAGGAATAGACAAACTCTCTATCCTCGTCGATATCCGACGCTCCACTGAAGGAAAAAACTTAAAACATATCTTCCAAAATCAGCATCTGGATCGCTTGGCAAAGCTTGACACCATTGCAGGCAACCTATATCGACTATACCTCCGGCGCGCTCTTGGACTGCCTCGGGAAAATTACAAGTCAGTCGGCAACTTTGACTGGATTCACTGGTCCTTGAGTCTCCAACAAAACATTGATCACGACTATCCTCTCGTCACCATGCCTTCTGATCCCGCTGACACGTCGGCAACGACCGATCCCGCCGCAATTCATGATAAGGGCGACATGAAATCATTTTTCGATGGAGACTATTATTTAGCATGCTATCAAGATGTCAAAAATGCCGGCATCGACCCATTTGCGCACTACATGACATCCGGTTGGCGTGAAAACAGAAATCCATCCCCGGAATTTGATACGCACTTCTACAAGACAACATATCTCGACCAATACGAACAAGCAAGAAAAAATCCATTACTTCACTATGTTGAAGTCGGCTCAAAAACTGGCCATAAGCCACGACCCAACGATTCAATAACCATTCAAGAAAAAACATCCAACACGCCAAAAACAGCGGAAAAAAACATACGCGTCGCAATTCACATCCACCTATTCTACCCAGAAATGGTAGATATATTCGCCAAATACATTTCCATCCAACATTTTAATTTTGACATAATAATCACAACAACAAATAGCGCTGACGCGCAATTTATTAGAAATTATCTTGCAAGAACATTCGGCGAAACCAAAAATGTAATTATACGAGAAGTTGAAAATAGGGGCCGAGACATCGCGCCATTTATCATTGGAATTGCAGATCTGCACAAGAATTATGACTACATTTGTCACCTGCACTCAAAGAGAAGTCCGCACGCGGGATTTGGTACCCCTTGGCTAGAATGGATACTTCGGAGTATGTTTGGAAATCCTGCGACTCCATTAGGTTGCCTAGCACACATGGAAAACAACCCAGACTGTGCAATCATCTTCCCGGATAATTATTTTGAAATCAAAGCGTACGCAAGCTGGGGCGGAAACGAAGCACGTCTCAAAGCGTTAGCGGAGCGTTGGAAAATAAATCTTCATGACCTGCCGCCATTTGCTAATTTCCCGGCCGGATCCATGGCTTGGTACCGCTCAGAGTTTTTGCAAGATTTAATTCCAACGGAGACATCAATCACAGATTTTGAAGCAGAAGGTTCTCAACTCGAAGGTACCTTTGCCCATCTTCTTGAGCGAGCGTTACCTCTCTTTGCGTCCGCGAAAGGCTGGCGGATCACACGGTATTATTTGCAACCTCCTCCAGCGGTATCTAAACCATTCTCTCTTCACGCGCCAACATCACCGTTCGATCCCACCGGCCATCGCTGGCAGAGAGATACGCCTGCAATTACAAGAAATCGACAGACGCAACTCGCTCCCCTGCACCATTACTTCAACGAAAAAAAAATCCAGATCAACTGGATAATTCCTAGCTTTGGCATTGGCGCTGGCGGCCATATGACCATCTTTCGGATAGTTCAACTTCTTGAATCTTTTGGGCATTATCAAACGATTTGGATACAAAACGCTGACAATTACGCTTCTCCGCTAGACGCGAAGAAGGTGGTCACTCAGAATTATCGATCGATCGGCGAAAACGTGCACTTCCGGTTTCTGCCAGACGACGTTCGCCAGATATCCGGAGATGTGGTAATAGCAACAGACTGTTGGACAGCTTTCCCGGCGTCATGCGTGACTAACGTAAAGGGGCGCTTTTACTTCATCCAGGATTATGAGCCTTACTTTCATCCAATGGGCGAAAATTATCTCGTGGCAGAGTCGACATATAACTTAGGTTTTGCCGCCCTGTGCGCTGGAAAATGGCTATTGGAAAAGGCAAAGACCCATGGCATGTGGGCGCGTGAATGGGATCTTGCAGCGGACGAGGAGTATTACTATCCGCTTACCAAGCCGAACAATTCGGGAGTGCGTCGAAAAAGACGTCTTGTCTTCTATTGCCGCAGTTATACCCCACGCCGTGCGGTGGCACTTGGTCTCGCTGCCTTCAAGGAGCTAGCGCAACGCAGAAATGATTTTGAGGTACTGTTATTTGGCGAACCAGTGAGTGGACGGAATTGCGATTTTCCTGCTACTGAACTTGGCATACTTAGCCCAGAGCAACTAGGGGATCTTTATCGAGCCGCCGATGTTGGCGTAGCTTTTTCATCTACCAATTATTCGCTAATTCCGCTTGAGATGATGGCGTGTGACCTGCCAGTGGTAGAACTCGACTGCGAAAGCACCCGCGCTGTATTCCCAGAAGGCGCGGTAATCCACGCTGCTGCAACGGTTAATGGTGTCGCGGACGCGTTGGAGCTTATTCTTGATGATGAAGAGAAACGTCGGGCGACCGTGATGGCTGGCCGTGCGTTTGTGTCAAGCGTTAGTTGGAACCGCAGCGCGCGGTTGATCGAAAATGCAATAATCGATCGCCTAGTCGAAAATGGGTCTATTAAATATCAAGAGAAAGATCTTTTGGCGCCGGCCATTATTAAAGCCCGAAAAGCATCCATAATAATCCCTACGTATAATGGCGGTCGATTGTTTCAGCGCGTGCTTATGGAGGTGGCTAATCAAAAGTGCGATTTTCATTACGATGTTCTCGTCATTGACAGTTCGTCAGACGATGGTACCGCCGAATTTGTCAAGCGCTTTGGAGGTCGCACACGCCTTGTCTCAATTCCAACCTCTGAATTCCAGCATGGAAGAACTAGGAACAGAGCAATTGGCTTGACCGATGGGGAAATTGTCGCCGTTATTACTCAAGATGCGTGCCCGAAAAATAGCGAATGGCTTCAACGCATGGTTGATGGGTTTTCGCTCGGCCCGGAAATTGCTTGTGTAATCGGGCGGCATGAGGCGTACCCAGAGCACAATAAATTGCTTGCTCAAGACATGTTAAACATGTTTGACCGATTGCGCGACTATGGTCCCGTCTTTAGTTTCGAAAATGGGCTCCCCTCTTTTATCCGGCCTGGATCGCAGGATTGGCGAATGCTATTACACTTCTACTCCGACAATAACTCCGCATTGCGTAGATCCGTTTGGGAAAAAATCCCCTATCCAAACGTCGAATGGGGGGAGGATCAGGTGTGGTGTTGGGAGATTCTAAAGGTTGGTCTCGCAAAAGCTTATATCAATGACGCCATCGTGTATCATTCTCATCAATTCGATCGGATTGCAACAGAAAAAGTTGGGTTTAGTGAAGGTTTCATGTTTGCTCATCATTTTGGCTATGACTTTTCTGCCGAGACCATCTCGAAAGAGCAAATAGAAAGTAGGAGAGGCGATGTACGGCTTCGCGCCACCCGCATCGGGGCATCGACGGAGGAGGCGGAAGCCTATTGCGAGTTAGTCGCCCTCATGGAGCGAGGACGTCGCCATGGGACCCAGGCTTCTTTAGCCAGCCTTGGTTGACAAGGCGTTGAGATCCGCCTGGGTAAAACGCGAACAAATTAAACGAGGTCGTGCCGTGGCGCACGTAGTCGTGGGTGCGCCGCTCGGTGCCCCATAGCGCCATTTGACCCCGGAGCGATTTCATGCAACGCAAGGGCATCATCCTCGCCGGAGGTTCCGGCACCCGGCTCTACCCCGTCACCCAGGCGGTGAGCAAGCAACTGCTGCCGGTCTATGACAAGCCGATGATCTATTACCCGCTCAGCACCTTGATGCTGGCCGGCATCCGCGACGTGCTGGTGATCTCCACTCCGCAGGACACGCCGCGCTTCGCGCAACTGCTCGGCGACGGCAGTCAGTGGGGAATCCACCTGCAGTATGCGGTGCAACCCAGCCCGGACGGCCTGGCCCAGGCCTTTCGGATCGGCCGGGATTTCGTCGGCAACGCGGCGAGCAGCCTGATCCTGGGTGACAACCTGTTCTGGGGCCACGACCTGCAGATTGCGCTCCAAGCCGCCAGCGCCCAGGCGAGCGGCGCCACCGTGTTCGCCTATCACGTCCACGACCCGGAACGCTACGGCGTGGTCGAGTTCGACGGCACGGGGCGGGCGGTCAGCATCGAAGAAAAGCCGGCTCGGCCGAAAAGCAGCTTTGCCGTGACCGGGCTCTACTTCTACGACAACCGGGTGATCGACATCGCCGCGGATCTGCGGCCGTCGCCGCGGGGCGAGCTCGAGATCACCGATGTCAACCGGATATACCTGGAACAGGGGCGGTTGCAGGTGCAGACCCTGGGGCGGGGCTACGCCTGGCTCGACACCGGCACGCATGAGAGCCTGCTCGAGGCCGGCCAGTTCATCGCCACCATCGAGAAGCGCCAGGGGCTCAAGATCGCCTGCCCCGAGGAAATCGCCTTGCGCCAGGGCTGGATCGATGCCGATGCGGTGGCGGCGCTGGCGGCGCCGATGGCGAAGAACGGCTACGGCCAATATCTGATGCGCGTCTTACAGGAAGTGCAAGCATGAAGGTCGTCACGACGGCACTGCCGGAAGTCCTGATCCTGGAACCGAAGGCCTTCGGCGACGACCGCGGCTTCTTCCTCGAGAGCTACAACCGCAAGACCTTCGCCGCCGACACCGGCCTCGATGTCGAGTTCGTGCAGGACAACCACTCGCGCTCGGCCCGGCACGTGCTGCGCGGACTGCACTATCAGCTCGTGCGGCCGCAGGGCAAGCTGGTCCGGGTCGTTTCCGGCACGGTCTGGGACGTGGCCGTCGATCTGCGCCGCAGCTCGCCCCGGTTCGGGCAGTGGGTGGGGGTGGAACTCTCGGCCGACAACAAACGCCAGCTCTGGGTGCCGCCGGGGTTCGGCCACGGCTTCGTGGTCCTGAGCGAGGCGGCCGATTTCCTCTACAAGACGACCGAGTACTGGTACCCGGAGCACGAGCGCAGCCTGCGCTGGAACGACCCCAGGCTGGGCATCGCGTGGCCGTTCGGCGATGTTCGCCCGTCGCTGGCGGCCAAGGACGCCGGGGCCCCCCTGCTGGACGACGCCGAGGTCTACGCTTGACGGGTTCGGCCGGTGCGGTTGTCCAGGCCGGCGAGCGGCGGCAGCGCATACAGCGCGTCAAGGATCGCCTGTATCCGCTGACGCCGATCACCAAGGCGCTCGAGTTCCTGGTCGAATGCCTGCCGCGGCAGTTGCTCGATGTCGATCTGGCACCGGACCGGGACGTCGTTGCCTTGACGGACGGGGAGTACCGCGCCAGCGGCGAACTCCCACGCTTTGCGGTGCGCTTGCGTCCGCCCTGCTCGCAGGGCGGGTGGTACTACCTGGAAGCCGCGCTGGTCCGCCACACCGGGGATCGGGACGCCCTGTTCCGCGGCAGCCGGCGCACAGTCGACGGAGCCCTCGCCGAGTTCGAAATCCCCATTCCCAGCAACCTGCGCGGCAGCGTGCGCGAGGTGATCCGCATTCCGGCAGGGGTGGAATCCCTGTTCTGGATTCCGATGCGCACGCCAGGGTATTTCGCGCAGAGCGAACTGCTCCTGCACCGGGTGAGCGGGCTGGAGGCGTGGCTACGCCGCGCGCATCGCGTGGTCCTGAGTCTATGGCAGCAACGCCATGCCAGTCCCGACGCAAAAGAAGGATTGACCGTCGGCGGCGCCCTGCGCGATCTGCAGGATGCCTATCTGCGCACCGCCCGGATGCAGATCCGGCGCTATCGCGGTCTCGACTACGCCGGCTTCATCGCGCGCCTCGAAGCGCCATCCCGGGATCTCGACGCCGCACGCCGCGAGGTCGCCGCGGCGGCGCAGCGGCCGCGATTCCGGCTGATCGTCGATCTGCCGGCGGACGTCGACCCGCACCGGCGCGATGCGGCGCTGGATTCCACCCTGTGTTCCGTACGCGCACAGGAATATGGCGACTGGGACGCCCTGGTGGCGGCGGGCGACCCGGCTGCCGCGGCGCCGGCCGACGGCGTTTTCGTCGTGCTGCTGGAGGCCGGCGACATCCTGGCGCCGCACGCCTTGCTCCTTCTCGCGCAGGCGATCGGGGCGCATCCGGGGGCGGCACTGCTCTATTCCGACCACGACAGCCTCGACGCCGAGGGCCGCCGCAGCGATCCGCAGTTCAAGCCCGACTGGAACCCCGACCTCCTGCCGGCGTATGACTATCTCGGCGGCGTGTGCTGCGTTGCGGGCGATGCATGGCGCGATGCATCGGGCGATGCGGGGGGCATCCCGGGCGGGGCCGACGCGCGGTTGCGCCGCTATGCCCTCGCCCTGCGCGTGACGCGGGCGTGCGCGCCGGAACGCATCGTCCATGTGCCGCGGGTGCTGGTGCACCGGCCGGCATCGGCCGAGGCCGCGCCTTCGGCGGCGATCGAGGACGCCGCCCGGCGCGTGGTCGCCGACGCGCTGGCGCCGCTGGGCGCGACCGTCGAGCCGGGGCTGCTGCCGGGCACCCGCCGCATCCGCTACCCGATCGCCGATCCGGTGCCGTTGGTCAGCATCATCGTGCCGACGCGCGACAAGCTCGACATCCTGCGGGCGTGCATCGAGAGCGTCTGCACGCGCACGGACTACCCGAATTTCGAGATCTGCATCGTCGACAACCGCTCGGTCGAACCGGAAACACGCGCATGGCTGCGCGCGGTGGTCGCCGACCCGCGCATCCGTGTCCTGCGCGACGACCGCGACTTCAACTACTCGGCGCTCAACAACCGGGCGGTGGCGCAGGCGGCGGGCTCGGTGGTCGTATTGCTGAACAACGACATCGAAGTGATCGCGCCCGACTGGCTGACGGAAATGGTCGGCCACGCCCTGCGGCCGGAAATCGGCGCCGTGGGCGCCAAGCTGCTCTACCCCAACGGCATGGTCCAGCATGCCGGGGTCGTGCTCGGCATCGGCGGCGTGGCCGGCCATGTGCACCGCTACCTCGACGGCAAGGATCCGGGGTACATGAAGCGCGCCATGGTGACGCAGAACCTTTCGGTCGTCACCGCTGCCTGCCTGGCGGTGCGCAAGGACGTCTACCTGGAAGTGGGTGGGCTCGACGAGGAAAACCTGCAGGTCGCGTTCAACGACGTGGATTTCTGCATCCGCCTCACCCGCGCCGGCTACCGCAACCTGTTCACCCCCCATGCCCTGCTCTACCACCATGAATCGCTCAGCCGCGGGCACGACGATACGCCGCACAAGAAGGCGATTTTTGAACGAGAATTCGGCTACATGAAGCGGCGCTGGGGACCGTTCCGCGATCCGGCGTACAACCCGAACCTGACGCTGGAATTCGAGGACTATTCCCTGCGCCGGTCCTGATGGCAGGAAAACGAGATACGACCACGCTGGTGATGCGGCGCAACGCGCCGAATGAGGGAAAACGATGCATCCCACGGCGATGTCCAACGGAACGCGATTCTTCGACACCTACGTGGCGAAGATGTCGGCTCCGACCATTGTGGAAATCGGCTCGCAGAACGTCAATGGGTCGCTGCGCGAGGTCTGCCCGGCGGGAGCGCAATACATTGGCCTGGATTTCGTCGACGGAGAGGGAGTCGATGTCGTCTTGTCGGACCCCTATCGCATTCCGTTTGACGCGGAAACGGCCGATGCGATCGTTTGCTCGTCGTGCTTCGAGCACTCGGAAATGTTCTGGCTGGTTTTTCTCGAAGCGCTCCGCATCCTGAAACCCGGCGGCGTGTTTTATCTCAATGTCCCTTCCAATGGGACGTTCCATCGGTATCCGGTCGACTGCTGGCGCTTCTACCCCGACTCCGGCCACGCCATGGTGACCTGGGCACGACGCAACGGCTTTCGACCGCTGCTGCTCGAGTCCTACACGGCCCGGCAGCATGCGGATATCTGGAATGATTTCGTCGCCGTATTCCTGAAAGACGAAAGAAGCCTTGCGGAACATCCGGATCGCATTCTCGCCACGCATGATGCGTTTGAGAACGGATGGATGCATGGCTGTGACGGACTTCTTCGGGAAAATGGTTTTCCGGAAGATCTACAGCGAGTACAAATTCTTGGGAACGAGATTGCGGAACGGAATGGGCAGATTCACGAATGCCAGCAACGCCTAAGGGATCGCGACCAGCAGGCAACGAAGCTGATCCGCTTGCTCGTCGAACAGGATTCCCCCCGCCTTCGGGCCTGCCTGGAGAGCGACTGGTACCGGGAGCGCAACCGGGACATCGCCCAGCATCGGGTCGATCCGTATGAACATTGGTTGGCGCATGGCGCTGCGGAAGGTCGCCTGCCGTGCGAGGATCCCCCCGGTTTGGCCTGGGATCTGATCCAGGATCGGATCCAGGAAGCGGCCGACCGCCGCGCCGCTGACCTGCAGCAGGCCTTCGCGCACCAACTGGATGCCGTTCACGGTGCAAACCAGGAGGAGATTTCCGCGCTGAAAAGGGAATACGACAGCCGCGAGCGGGTCTTGCACGAGGTCTTCGCCCGAAACCAGAACGATCGACTGGAAGAGGTAAAAGGCGAAGTTTCGGAGCGATTGCAAGCACAGGGGCAGCGCATCGCCGAGCGCGATGCCGCACATGCGGAGCGACAGAACGCGCTGCAGGAATCGATTCAAACGCAGATCGACGCACTGGCCTCACGCATCGAGGCGCTCCGGGAAAACCAGGAGCGTCATTCGCATCAGACACGGCGGGAAATGGCCGATCTGTTCCACGAGCAGGAGCGTCGCGCAGCGGAGCGCGATCGAACCGTTCTCGCGGCGTCGCAAGATCAGCAGGAAAAATGGCACGCGAAAGTCGACGCCCTGGAAGGGAACATGGCGGCGCACAACCGGGAGATCCACGACGCATTGCACTCCTGGATCGCGCAGACCGAACGGTTGCTCGAAACGGAACGCGACATGCTGCGAACCCAATACGACCAGTCGCTGGCGTCGCTACAGCAAGACCTGCGCACGCTGGAATCGTCGGTGGCGTGGCGCCTGAGCGCACCCATCCGCGCGATCACGACATTGTTCGGATCGAAGGTCGACCTGCCCCGCGTCGCCGCAATGCGCCCCGCGCCGGCGGGAAGGGTCGCGAATGTCCCGGAGCGCGATTCGCCCTCGGAATGAGGGCCGCAAGCGGGTGATCGCGCCGGGGAAGCGACGCCCCAATGGGATTCACCGCAACACCCAGGTCCCCCGGATCTCGTGGCAAACGCCGTGGCATTTCGAGAGGAAATGCGCCGAAGACCATCCCGTCCTTTCGCGCCGACCAGTGCCTCGGCACCGCAATCGGCGATCCCGTAGTGCCGGAAATTGTCCCGGGCACCGCCGACCATTTCTCCGCTACCGGCTCATGCGACTTCCGGAAGACGGAACACCAGGGGCACCTCGACCACCTTCGGATGGTAGAAACCATGCTCCCAGCACCCATCCTCCCCCCAGCAGTCGCCGTGGTCGGCGCAGACGATGGTCAGTCCACCCGAAAAGGCATCGAGCAGTTCCTTCAGCACCCCGTCGACCCATTCCACGCAGGCAATTTGCCGCCGTCGGCATTCGGCAGCATCGTTGCCGTCGGAAAACGGCACGCAGGGGTTGCGCGTGCCGTCCCAGTCGGCGTCCTCATGGAAATAGGGGACGTGGGTCTCACCCACATTGAGAAACGCGAACACCGGCCGGCCGCCGCTTGCGCTGATTTGCTCATCCAGCCAGGATACCTGGCGGCGCAGCGAATGACTGTTGCCGGAATACCAGAAACGATCGAAATCCCGCGTCAAGACCTGCCCGCATCCGGATTGCGGGTCGAACCAGCCCATGCCCGAGGTGCCGATCGTGAGATACCCCTTGCGCCGGAAGCCGTCGATGATGCCCCGACCCTCCAGCGTCGTCCACTCGCCCCCCTTGCCGGACCACCCTCCGCCGACCATCTTGAAAAACTTCGCGAATTTCGGGTTCACCAGCGGTTGGCGGAGGCCCGCCACGCCGGGCGTGAACCCCATGAACATGGAAGCGTGCGAGGCATAGGTGAAATACCCCGGTGCTTCCGCCCGATACAAGGAACCGAGCGACTTGATCGCCGGCGCGGCTGCCGCTTCGAACGCGTCGTAGCGGCAGGAATCCAGGGTGATCAGGAGCACCGATTCGGAAGGAGGGCGTTGCATGGACTCGGCACACGAACGGGGTGTCGGGTTTTTGTGGGCCCGGGCGCCCGCGACCGGGGGGAGCCCGGGCAGAGGCATTGCGTTCCCTGGTGAGGCATCAATAATTGGTAGCGCCGTTAGAAATCGTGCCGCTCGTTGCCGTGCTGGTGAACTGGATGTTGTTGTTGCCGTCGGTCGTCAGCACCGCAGGCGTCGCCTCCGATATTCCGGTGCTGCCGCCGACGAAGTTGTTGGAACGAACGAAAATGTTCGTATACCCGGCGGCGGAAACGCCGGTGCTGGTGCGGGACAGCATGAAGGTGCAGAACAGCACCTCCCCCCCCACCACGTTCGCCGTCGCGGCACCGTTGAAGCTGATGCCGCCGGCTACGTTCTTGGTCAGGTTCACGCTGTTGGCGAGCAGATGCGTCTTGGTGTCGGAACTGCTTCCGGAGACGGAAATCCCCCATCCCCCATTGCCCACGACATCGCCGTACTGCACGTCGGCCACGACGTCGTCGCCCAGATCGATGCCGTTGCCGCTGGTGGTAAGGCCGTTGAAGTTCACGTTGACGGTATTCAGGTCGAGGGCGAGCGGAGTCGAGGTGGACGAGGCCGTGATCCCCGCGTTGGCGTTGTTCTTTACCGAGGAATTCGAAATGCGGATGAACGCCCCGGACGCCGTCGCCGAAATGCCGTTGACCAGGTTCATGATGGTCAGGTTATCCGCTTCGAGATACCCCACTGCGACGACATTGATGCCGTTGGTCCCGCCCTGGCCGTTGATGGTGATCCCGCTCAGTCGCACCGTCGCGCCCGGGGCGTTGACGGTGATGCCGTCTCCCGAGGAAACGGTGACTCCGGCATAGATCCCTTTCGGCGCGGTGATGTTCATGGCCTGGGAAATGGTCACCGGCCCATAACCGCCCGAGGTGAGGACCACGATCTCGCCGCCGGGATTGAGCACGGTGGCCGCGGCACCGAACGTGCGGCACGGCGCGGTCGGGGCGCAGTTGCTCGACGTGTTGGCATCCGAGCCGGTGATCGACACGAACGCTCTTGCGGTGGCCGCCATTGCCGGCGCAGCACCGCACAGCATCGCGGCCACACACGCCACGCCGACGCCCCCCCGAACCGCCCTCGAAACCCCCTTCCCTGCCCCGCGATTCCGAACGATTTTGATTTTCATACTCCCCCCATCAATGAGAATGGTGAACCTGGGTGCGGCTTGCGGGCTGCTCCAGTCCGGGACTGTTCTGATCCCACGCCCCCCACCGAACCCCGCAGCACCGAGGTTCGTCAAACGGATCTCCCTCTGTCCTGCTGCCGCTGTTATCATTAGGCGACCCTTGCGGTGGAACACGTACGCGCGGAGCATAGCGCGTCCCCGTACAGGTCGGAAAGTGATCTGCGGCAAAAGAAACGACAAGGGCGGGCTCCCGATTCCCCATGATGTACTCGGCGAAAGAACGCGGCTTCACGCTGATCGAGTTGCTTGTCGTGGTGGTGATCATCGGCCTGCTTGCCGGCATCGTGGCACCCCGTTATTTCGGGCAGATCGGAAAATCCAAGGTCAATGTCGCGCGCGCGCAGATCGATGCCCTCGGCAAGGCGCTCGACCAGTACCGGCTCGATGTCGGCGCCTATCCCGCTTCGGCGCAGGGCTTGCAGGCGCTGGTGGTGAAGCCCGGCGGCGCGGCGAACTGGCAGGGCCCCTACCTCAAGCGGCAAGTGCCTCCGGACCCGTGGGGCCGCCCGTACCGCTACAAGTCGCCGGGCGACCACGGCGACTATGACCTGTATTCCTACGGCGCAGACGGGGTACCGGGCGGCACCGGAGAAAATGTCGACGTCACGTCGTGGGATGTCGCCCCGACGGGAAAACCCGAGTGACGAGCGAAGCATCGACCGTTTTCGAGGTCGTATCGATCACGCCGCAGGGCGCAGTACGGACGGAACGCCTGCGTGCCGGCAGCGAACGACAGGCGTTGGAGCAGGTTCGTCTTCGCGGGTTGCGCGCACTGACCTGCCGGGCGCTCGAACGCGAACGACGCACGGTGCGCGCGACCGGGGTCGGGCGCCATCGCCTCGATGTCGGCTTGTTCACGGACGAATTGGCGGCGCTGCTCGATGCCGGCCTGGGGGTCGGAGACACCTTGCGCACGCTGGCGGAAAAGGAGCCGGCCGGCCCGGCCCGGACCGCGCTCGAAGCGGTCTGTCGCGACATCACCGAGGGCAGTCCGCTCTCCGCCGCGCTGGCGAATCAATCCGCATTCCCGCCGTTGCTGGTCGCGTCGATTTCCGCCAGCGAGCAGACCGGCGATCTGGTTTCCGCACTGCGCCGCTACTCGGCGCACCGCGAAGCGATGCGCCTGCTGCGCGGCAAACTGGTCGGCGCGGCGATCTATCCCGCCCTGCTGCTCGGCGTCGGCACGCTGGTGGTGTTCTTTCTCCTGGGCGTGGTGGTCCCGCGGTTTTCCGTCCTGATCGAGGATTCGGGCAATCCCCATTTGCCCTTCGCCTCGACGATGCTGCTCTCGTTCGGCAAGGAAGTCGCCGCCCGACCGATGGTGTTTGCCGCCGGATTCCTCGCCGCGGTCGCCGGCATCGCGATCGCGTTGATCCGCGCCGCCCGCAGCGGCTGGCAGATCGCCGGACTGCAGGAGGTCTGGATCATCGGATCGGTCGTGCGCCTGTTCCGCCACGCCCAGTTCTACCGAACGTCGGCGATGCTCGTCGAGGGCGGAGTGCCGGCGCTGCGCGCGCTCGAAATGAGTTCCCGCCTGCTCGCCGAGGCAGATCAACGCGGGCTGGCCCGGGCGCGGCAGGAGATTTCCGAAGGCAAGCCCATCGGACCCGCGCTCGCGCAGGCCGGCATCGCCGACACGGTTGCGCTGCGCATGCTGGAGGTCGCGCAGCGTACGGGCAAGCTCGCCGACGTTCTCGCGCGGATCGCAACGTTCCAGGAAGCGGCGTTGGGGCGCGCGGTGGATCTCGCCGCACGCCTGGTCGAGCCGGCACTGATGATTTTCATCGGCCTCGTGATCGGCGGGATCGTCGTGCTGATGTACATGCCGATCTTCGATCTGGCGACCAGCCTTCAATGAAGCGTGCCTCCATGGATGCGCCCCGCCTTCCCGACGCAGCCATCACCGCCGAAATCATTCGCAAAGCGGTCGACGGCGCGGGATCCGGCAGGCCGATCGAATCGCTTGCGCAGATCCTCGGCATCGATGGGCAGGCGCTGGTGCATGCGGCGGGTTCGTATTTCGGCCTCACGCCGATCGACCTCACGCGGATGCGGGCCTATCAGGCCGATTTCGATGCAATCAGCTTTCTCGAATCCAGTCAACGGCATTGCGTTGCCCTGCGCGACGCCGAACGACGCGAGTGGGTCGTATTGTCCGATCCGCTCGATGCGCGCACGCGATCGTGGGCGGCGGAACGCATGCGCCGACGACAGCGCGGCGCCATCCACTGGGCGCTGACGTCGACCGAGGAATTGCGGGCCTTCCTCACGCTCGCCGAGCACGGCATGCGCGCGATGGATTCGGTGGCGGTCACGGGGGGCACCGGCGCCGCGAGCGCGAGCGACACGATTTCGGTGTCGCTGGCGGATATCAGCGCATCCAACAGCCCGATCGTCCGCCTGCTGGACTCGACGATCCATGATGCCCTCAAGTCGCTTGCCAGCGACATCCACCTGGAGACGCAACGGACCGGACTGGTGATCAAGTACCGCGTCGACGGGGTCCTGGACGTGATCAAGCGCGTCGACGGACTGAACTCCGCCGATCATGTCCTGTCGCGCGTCAAGGTGCTGGCGGAACTCGACATCGCCGAGCGGCGCATTCCCCAGGACGGACGATTCAAGGTGTCGGTCGGCGAGCGGGAAATCGATCTTCGCGTCTCGATCATGCCGAACCTTTTCGGCGAGGATGCCGTGCTGCGGATCCTCGACCGCGGCAACCTCGGCGGCGAGGCCCGGACGATCCGCCTCGACGGCCTCGGCTTCGAGGAACGGGTGGTCGATTTCGTGCGGGGCGTGTCGGCGTTGCCGCATGGCATGCTCCTGGTGACCGGGCCGACCGGCAGCGGGAAGACGACCACGCTGTATGCGGCACTCACCGAAATCAACACCGGGCTGGACAAGATCGTGACGATCGAGGATCCGGTCGAATACCAGATGCCCGACGTGCTGCAGATCCCGGTAAACGAAAAGAAAGGGCTGACGTTCGCGCGCGGTCTGCGCTCGATCCTGCGCCACGACCCGGACAAGATCATGGTCGGCGAGATCCGCGACCCGGAAACCGCGCAGATCGCGGTGCAGGCGGCGCTCACCGGACACCAGGTGTTCACCACCGTACACGCCAACAACGTGTTCGACGTGATGGGTCGGTTTGCCAACATGGGGATCGATTCGTACAGCTTCGTATCCGCCCTCAACGGCATCCTCGCGCAGCGCCTGGTGCGCCGGAACTGCCCGCAGTGTTCGGCGCCCTACACCCCGACCCCGGATCTGCTGGCGCGCTCGGGCATCGATCCGGCCGTTGCACAGGACAGGATGTTCCGTCGCGGTGCGGGTTGCGCGCACTGCCGCGGCACCGGATACAAGGGGCGCCGCGCCATTGCCGAGACGCTGGCGGTGACCGACCCGCTGCGGGACCTGCTCGCCTCGCGCGCGCCGCTGTCCCAAATCAAGGAGTACGCCCACCGGAATGGTTTCATCGGTCTGCACGAGGCCGCGGTGGCCGCGGCCATGGCGGGGGATACCACGATCGAGGAGGTCAACCGTGCGACCCGGATGGCGTGACGCACTGCGATGGCGGTCCGGGTCGCCCCTCCGCGCGCATATCGGCCCGCGATCCGTGGTCATCGAATCCGCATCCGGGATCGGCAAGCAACCGGCGCCGACGCGCGTCGTGGCGCCGAGCGGCGAGACGCCGGAAACGAGCCGCGGGCAAGAGGGGCTGACGCCGCCGGCGCACGCACTGGAGGCGCTCTCGCGGGCGCTGACCGCCATGGAAGGCGAGGTCGGATCGTTGCGGGGACGGCGCTGCGATGTCGTGATCGAGGACTGCTGGATGCTGTATGACATCGTGCGCGCGGACCTCGATGCCATGTCGTCCCGCGCCGCCGCCGCACTGGTCGCGGCCTCGCTCGCGGACTTGAGCGGCGCGGCGCCCGACGAGCTGCGCTGCCGTTGGCACCCGCAGGGCCGAAGCGCCTACACCCTGGCCAGA
>JAJYBQ010000169.1 GCA_021778935.1 Pseudomonadota bacterium
CTTCGGGTGCATCACAGCAAGCCGGTGAAGGAGTGGCTGGCCAAGCACCAGGACGACATCGAGGTCTTCTACCTGCCGAGCTACAGCCCAGAACTGAACCCGGACGAGATGGCCAACGCCGACCTCAAACAAGCGGTGACGAAGCTGGCACCTGCGCGCACGAAGCTGCAACTGGTCGAAGCCACCGCTCGCCACCTGAAAAGCGTCCAGCGTCAGCCCGAGCGGATCAAAAAATACTTCGAACATGCCCCAGTCCGTTATGCAGCATGATTCAATTTAATTCGGGCCGGATCAATAATATGACTCCGGCTGCGGATGGATCTCCAGATCGCCATAGACCTCCGACGTCGACGCCTGCAGGATCTTGGCCTTCACCCGCTTTGCTAGGCCGAGCATGTTGATCGCCCCGTGCACGCTGGTCTTGGTGGTCTGGACCGGATCGTACTGATAATGGATGGGCGAAGCGGGGCAGGCCAGGTTGTAGATCTGGTCGACTTCGACGTACAGGGGAAGCAGACATCGTGGCGCATCAACTCGAACGACTTCGAATCGAGCAGCGATTCCACGTTGCGCCGCCGCCCGGTGTAGAAGTTGTCCACGCACAGGACGTCGGCGCCCTCGCGAACCAGACGCTCGCACAGGTGCGAGCCGAGAAATCCCGCGCCACCGGTGACCAAAACGCGCTCCATGCTCCCCCCATCCAATCCGGATCGAGTTTATCGAAAATGCCGTGCGCCGGAGGATAGCCTTGCATATTGGAAGAACTTATTCCAATATGCAAGGCCATGTTTCCCCGCATCGCCCGCGCCGCGCTTCTGGAGGCCGCCCGGCAGTTTCCGGCCGTGGCGATCCTCGGCGCGCGCCAGGTCGGCAAGACCACGCTCGCCCGGGCCGCCTTTCCGGGTTTCTCCTATGTCGACCTCGAGGATCCCCGCACCGCGGCGCGATTCCGGGACGATCCGCGCACCGCGATCGAGGGATCCGGAGGCGGCGGGTTGATCCTGGATGAGGCACAGGCGGTGCCAGCCGTCTTCCCCGCGCTGCGCGGCGCGATCGACGAACGGCGCGGCGCCAAGGGCCGTTTCATCCTGCTCGGATCGGCGCAGCCCGACCTGGTTCGAGGTGTTGCGGAGTCGCTTGCCGGCCGTGTCTGCGTCATCGACCTCGACCCGCTGACCGCGCGCGAGGTCGGGGCCGGCGCAACGCCCCAGGACTGGCGCACGCTCTGGCTCAAAGGCGGGTTCCCGGATGCGCTGCGGGGCGATTTCCGCAGGTGGTGGGAAGCGTACCTGCGCATGCTCCTCGAACGCGACCTGCCGCAGTACGGCGTGTCCGCGGACCCGGTATTCCTCCGGCGCCTGCTCACGACGCTGGCGCACCGCAGCCGGAACCGAGATCGACCTGCTGCTCGATCGCGGGGCGGAACATGTCGCCGTGGAAATCAAGACCGGACGCGGCAACGATGCCCGGGCCCTGCGCGCGCTGCGGGAAGCGCTGCCCGACGTCGAGGCGGCGCGTGCCTGGATCGTCGACCAGGCATCGGGAATCGAACGTCTGGCCCCGACCATCGCGCGGGGAGGGTTCGACGCACTCCGCGACGGCACCCCCTGACGGGCCGCCCCGCCTCGGGCGGGAAACCCTGCGCTGCGAGCGCGCGGCCACGCGAACGGGGGGCGCGCGACGGAAACCTCTACTTGACCCGCAGTTCGTTGTCGACCGTCTTCACGCCGGCCACCCCTCCGGCAACCCGGCCTGCGATGGCGACGCTGCGCGCCGAATCCACCGTGCCGGTCAAGTGGACGACCCCCCGGAAGGTCGTGACGCTGATATCGAAGGATTTCAGGGTCGTTTCGTTGAAGATCGCGGCCTTGACCTTGGTCGTGACGACCGAGTCGTCGAGCATCTGGCCGGTGCTCTCCTGCGTCGAGGTGGCGGCGCACCCGGTCAGGGCTGCGAACGCGAAAGCGGACAGATACAAGGACATGCGACGACGCGTGTTCATGGGATACCTCCTCAAGGGACAAGAATGTTTTTCTGCGATCGGCCGTTATCGAACGGGGCTGGTGCCGGCGGCGGGAACCGAACCCGCGACCTTCGGTTTACAAAATCAAAACAAACCGCCGGAAGCCGTTCCCCATCGATCCTGGATCTGCCAGGACTGTGCCAGGATTTTAGGGGAATCCGGGGGAAAGGAGGTTCCCGCGGCGCTCATGCTTATGTCCGATCACCTCGCTAGCCCACGCCGGTGCGGCGAGCGATCGCCTTTACGAGTGCTTCGAAGTCCTCGTAGCACTGCTGCACGTTCGCTTGGTGCGCCCCGATCGCACCATCCGCTGATGACAACGCAAACATCGGCTTGCGCGCTTCCATCGCCATGGGCATCAGGCTGCGGTAGTGTTTGATGCGGTGGATTTGATTGGCGTCGGTGGCCACGTCCGCACCGGCAGTCTGCCCCAGCACGCTTTCCCGATAGGCGCCGGGAAGTCGCGCCTGCCATTTCGCGTACGCCTTCGTCGGCCGCCCCAGGCGCTCCGCATGCTGCATCAGCACGTAACCGACGGGATCCATTTCCCCCTGCGGCAAGTCCCCCAGCGTGGTACCGGCCTTCGGACGCGCCTGCGACCACGTGTCACGCCACTGGCGCAGGGTCGGGCCGAGGTTCTTGAGCCCCTGCAGAGAAAAGAGGTCCGGTGCAACCGGGACCACGACGTGACTGGACGCCACGAGCGCGGCGCGGTTGAGCGCGCCCAGATTCGGGCCGACATCGATCAGCACGACATCCGCCTGATGACGGTCCGCGGCATCCCGAATCACGCGCCAAAAGGCGGTCGTCACGCGAAACGCCCGCTCGCGGCCCTCGAGGCAGCGCGGCCACTCCGTCGAGAGATCGTCTTCGATCCGGGACAGCGCCAGGTCACCGACGAGCAACCCCAGACGATCGGCGATCAACTCGACGTGCGCGGGGCGGATGTCCCCCGTGCCGGCGAATAGCGGCGCGACGGCCCCTTGCAGCGTCTGGGGATGATCGTCTTCCGGCCAGAACGCTTCGAGCCGCTCCTCGTCCAGCGCCATGGTCGACAGGTTCGACTGCGGATCGAGGTCCACCGCCAACACCCGGTAGCCGATCTGAGCGAACATCCAGGCGGTGTGGTACACGAGCGACGTTTTCCCGACACCGCCCTTGTTGTTGAAGAATGCGATGCTGATCATGCGCATTCTCCCAGGACGATCGCCGCGACGAATCCCGGTTCGACCTCGAAACGCAGTCGCGACCCCAGCGCCTTGCGCGCAATCGCGATGCCCGCGCCGAAACGCTGCACATAGCCCAATGCACGCAGCGCTTCGGCGAGATTCGGGTTGCGATAATCCGTGACGCCGGGCTGGCCGAAATTCTCCGGCGTGACGCTGCCGAAAGGCCCTCCCGGATTGTGGATCTCGATCCGATCGTCGAACCAATAAACGCGCACCGGGGCGTTCGTGGCCTCATAGCTGCGGTGCATGAAGGCGTTGCGGACAAGCTGCCGAAGCGCATCCATCGGGTACGCCTCCGTGCGGGATTCCTGCGCCGTGTCGGCGAACCGGACGCCGCGCAGGTTATGGGCTTCGAGCTTCTCTTCGAGCCGCCGAATCTGGTCGGCGACCGTGCCGTGGAGAACTGCCTCGTCGGCCACCGGCGCCGTGAGGTCGGCCCCTGCGAGTCGGAGGAACTGCGTGTACGCGCCGGGCAGCCAGTCGACCGGCACGTTGCCGATGACCAACAATCCAAGCACCGTCGGCCGTGGCGCGGTGTCGCTCAGCACGAGTTTGGTCGCCGCCAGCTTTTGCTCGAAGCTTCGTTCGTTGGCGATGAGCACGTCCCGCGCGACTAATGAGGGCAGGTATTCCTGTTCGAAGCGCAGACGATCCAGATCGTCGAGCGTGGCCTCCGCAACGGGTTGCACGTCGAATGGCCGATCCCGATGCCGCCTGCGCTCGTTGAGCACGCGCTCGTCTTGCGCGCTCGCGAGTCCGCGTCGCGGCCCCCATCGGACGTGGATGCGGCCCTTGAAGCGTGCAGGAGGGGAATCACACGGCCAGACCGTCATCACGGCGACGTCCTGGCCGTGCAGATGCCGTTTCTCGACGAGCAGCGTTGGCGGAGGAGCGATGTTTCCGTCCGTCTTGATGTCGGCAAGCTGGCGGAGCAATTCATCCGAAACATCGAAACCCCCGACCGGCATACCGTCGTCGCGCGCACCGACAAATACCACGCCCGGTTCGCCGTGGCCTGGAAGATCGTTGGCGAACGCACAGACGGCCTCCCGCACGGTCGTTGGTGCCTCGCCCTTGAACGACTGCTTGCGTTCGACGCGATCCGACTCCAGATCGCCAAGCGCCGCTTCGAGTTCGGTATCGGTATAGGGTTTCATCGGCCTTTCCTCATCCAACGCGCCACGTCGATGGTTCCCGGGTTGTCGCGCGGGGCGGGAGCGAACGCCGATGCCGGCGCCGCGGCGAGAACCGGGGCGAGCCTCGTCGCCTCGGCGTGGATTCCTGGTGCCGGCAGAGGGACTCGAACCCCCGACCTTCGGTTTACAAAACCGCTGCTCTACCAACTGAGCTATGCCGGCATACGCGTTCCGTTTCGCCGCGCAGTCTATCGCGCCGGGGTGCACGGTCAGCCATGCCCCCGTCCGGACTACCTCATTTCACTCGGGTCAGCCGCGGCCGATCGCCGGGTCCGGGTGGTCCCGCAGGTCCGGCCGGCGGCTCCGGCGGCAGGTCGTCCGGCGCCGGAGCCGCGTTGCGCACCGGAAAGGGCTGAACCTTCGCGCCCTCGGGGGCGGACACCGACGTCGGCACTGCCGCGAGGGCCGGTGGCGGTGTCGGGATCGCGGGCGGAGGCGATCCGGCCCGCGCCCCATCCGCAACGCCGTCCGGCGCCGCGGAACCGGACCGTTCGGACTGCGCAGAACCCTCGAAGGCCATTCCCTCGCCGTTTTCCCGCGCGAAAATCGCGAGGATGGATTCGATCGGGACGTAGACCTCCTGGGCCTTGCCGCCGAATCGCGCCTGGAACGTCATGGCGTCGTTGCCGATCTGCAGGCGGTTGGTCGCCATCGGCGAGATGTTGAGCACGATCTGGCCGTCCTGGATGAACTCCCGGGGAACCCTCACGGCGCCGCCGACCTGCACGGCCACATGCGGCGTGTAGCCGTGGTCGTTGCACCACTCGTAGATGGCGCGGACGAGATAGGGTTTGGTGGATTGGGCGCGCATCAGCGGCGCATCACCTTTTCGCTCGGGGTCAGCGCCTCGATGTACGCCGGCCGGCTGAAAATCCGCTCCGCGTATTTCATCAGGGGCGCCGCGCTCTTCGGCAGTTCGATTTCGTAGTGGTCCAGGCGCCACAGCAGCGGAGCGATCGCCACGTCCAGCATCGAAAAATCGTCGCCGAGCATGTACTTGTTTTTCAGCAGAATCGG
>JAJYBQ010000170.1 GCA_021778935.1 Pseudomonadota bacterium
GCCAGCGCTTGGCGGATCTTCAGGTAGCCGGATTCGTTGTGGATCGCCTGGACGTGATAGTGGTCGCGATCCTCTTCGCCGTCATGGAGGAGAAAGAGCCGCATGTCACGCATGACCTTGGGGGACAGGTACTGCTCGACCAGGCTGTCGTCCTTGAAGTTGGCCATCGCGAAATGGATCGCCTCCTCCCAGGGCGTTCCGGCAATGCCGGGGAACCACTGCCGATCCTCCTCCGTTGGCGATTCGCTGATGCGCCGGATGTCACGGAAGATCGAGAAGCCCAGTGCGTACGGATTGATGCCATGAAATCCACGGGCATCAAACGCGGGTTGCGCCACGACGGCGCCGTGGTTGGCAAGCCACTCGAGCATGAACCCGTCGTCGATCTCCCCCGCGTCGTAGAGATCATGCAACAGCGTGTAATGCCAGAAGGTCGCGGCGCCTTCGTTGGCAACCTTGGTCAGGCGCTGCGGATAAAAATACTGCGAAACCTTGCGGACGATGCGCACCAGTTCGCGCTGCCATGGCTGCAGCCTGGGGCCATGCTTTTCGATGAAGTAGAGCAGGTTTTCCTGCGGCTCGAAGCCTTGTGCCGGTTCGGTGGCGGTCTTCTCGCCGTTGAGGTGGAGGTGGGCGAAATCCGGGTTGTAATGCTTCTCCGCGAATTGCAGCCGCTCGTTCAAGCGGGCGCGCTCGCGTTTCACCGACAGGTGCGCGGGCCGCCGGTAGCGGTCGACGCCATAGGGCGCCAGGGCGTGACAGCAGTCGAGGATCTCCTCCACCTCCCGCCGGCCGTAGCGCTCTTCGCAATCCTGCACGAAGCCGCGGGCGAATTGCAGGTAGTCGAGAATGGCGTCGGCCTGCGTGAATTGCCGGAACAGGTAGTTGTTCTTGAAAAATGCGTTGTGCCCGTATCCCGCATGCGCCATGACCAGAACTTGCAGGGCCGTGGTGTTGGTCTCCATGAGATAGGCGATCGCCGGATCGGTATTGATGACGATCTCGTAGGCGAGCCCGCTCATGCCTTTGCGGTAGCTGTGTTCCTGCGCGAGCAACTGCTTGCCGAAGCTCCAGTGCGCGTAATGCACCGGCATCCCGACCGTCGATACCAGATCGATCATCTGGCTGGCGGTGATGATCTCGTATTGGATCGGGTAGGTGTCCAGGCCATGCTGCCGGGCGTGGTGCGCAAGCGCGCGATCGAATTTTTCCAGAATTCCCAGGGTCCATTCCGAATCGGTGGCGATCGGCTCCGCGCGGCGATTTGCGCCGGGCTTTGGCATCGGCACGGTGGGTTTGGCGAGCAGCTTCGGCCACGGACGCTGCCGATGGCGGTCGCCGTCCTGGGTTGTCTTCCGGCCTTCATCCGGGCCAGGTACGGGCCGGTCCGTCATGTTGCGGCCCTCCGCGCAAACAGCTCCCGGAACACCGGCCAGATGTCACCGCGATCGTGCACGGCGCGGCGGGCGAAGGCGGGACTGTCGATCGCGTCGTATGCCTGCCAAAGATCCGAAGCGCGGCGGAACCATCCCGTTGCGCTGGGCGTGTCGACATAGGCGAAATACCGCAGGCCGGGCAACAGGGTCTGGCGGACGAACGCGGCGCTGCGCCGACCATCGTCGGCGGTGCAGTCGCCGTCGGACGCCTGCGCGAGATACACATTCCAGTCCGGCCCGCCATAGCGCTGCAGGAGAATGCGGTGCACCAGTTCGAGCGCCGGCAGGACGAGCGTGCCGCCGCTGAGCCGATCGTGGAAAAAGCGATCTTCGTCGACCTCTTCGGCGGTTTCCGTGTGGCGCACGAACACCACGTCGACGTGGCCGTACTTGCGCTCGAGGAACAGGTAGAGCAGCGCGAAGAAGCGCTTGGCGAGATCCTTCTTGCGTTCATCCATCGATCCCGACACATCCATCAGACACAGCATCGCGGCGCGCGTCGCCGGCGCGGCGGTCGGAACGCGGGCGCGGTAGCGTCGGTCCACGTCCTCCAGGAACGGCAGGTGGGATCGGCGCTCATGCAGGGCGGCGATTTCGCGTTCGATGGCGAGCAGCGCCTCGCCGTCGGCGGATCGTGCCTGTTGCGCCAGCTCCTCCAGTCGCTCGGCGATCGCGCCGCGCAGTGCGATGCGCCGTGCGATCGCCATGCGTACGGTCATCGCCGGCAGCAGGTTCGACGGAACGCCGTCGCGACTGTGCCCGCCGCGGCGCATGCGGTCCATCGTGACCTCGCCGAAGCGCGTGCGCTCGAGGTTGGGCAGCTCCAGGTCGTCGAAGAACAGGGCGAGAAACTCTTCGCGCGAGAGCGTAAACGCGAACGAGTCGGCGTCGCCGCCACCTTCTCCGGCGCCGTCGCCCGCGCCGTCGCCCTGGTCGCTTCGCGGGCGGTCGAGGGTGTCGCCGGGAAGAAATTTCCGGTTGCCGGGCAGGACGAAGTCGCGGCTACCGGTGGCGTTGTCATGGATGAGGTGTGGCTCGACGAGGCCACGGCCCGGGATCGCAACGCGCCCGCCCCGGCCGATGTCGGTGATCGATCGCTTGTCGAACTCCTCGTCCACCGCCCGCTTGATGTCGTCCTTGAAGCGGCGGATGAAGCGTTCGCGATTGACCGCACCCCGCCCCGGCGGGTCGGAGCGGCGGTCGACGATGCGCAACATGCCGCGGGCGGCAGACATGGTCACTCCGTCACGACTGGGCGCTCTTCTTGAAGTGCAGGTACCAGTCGACCAGTCGCCGCACCTGCTTTTCGGTGTAGCCGCGCACCACCATGCGGCTCACGAAGGAGCGGTGGCGGTCGTCGAGTTCGGCAGACCCTTTTGCCTCGAACGAGATCACCGGCAGGATGTCCTCCGTCTTGCTGAACATCCGCTTCTCGATCACCGTCCGCAGCTTTTCGTAGCTCGTCCAGTGCGGGTTCTTGCCGTGGGCACGGGCGCGCAACACGAAATTGACGACTTCATTGCGGAAATCCTTGGGGTTGGAAATTCCCGCGGGCTTCTCGATCTTTTCCAGCTCGGCGTTGAGCGCCTCGCGCGAGTACTGCATCCCGGTTTCCTGGTCGCGCCAGTCTTCGTCGAGCAGCCACTTGTCGGCGTAGGTTACGTAGCGGTCGAACAGGTTCTGCCCATATTCGGAGTAGGCATCCAGGTAGCTCATCTGCAGTTCCTTCTCCAGGAACTCGGCGAAGCGCGGGACGATCCACTCCTTGATGTGCGAACGCAGGCGCCGCTTGTACTCTTCGGGCAGATCCTCCTTCGAGAGCCGCTCCTCGAGCACGACCAGCAGGTTGACCGGATCGGCGGCGATTTCGCTCGGATCGCGATTGAACGCCGCGGAGATCGTCTTGAAGGCCCAGCGGGTCGAAAGCCCCGAGAACCCCTCCGGCGCACCGGCGTCATCACGATATTCCTTGACGCTCTTGGCGCGCGGGTCGAGATCCTTGAGGTTTTCGCCGTTGTAGGAGCGCATCTTGGAATAGATCGACGAGTTCTCCGGTACCGCCAGACGGGAAAGCACGGTGAACTCGGCCAGTGTGCGCAGGGTCTGCGGCGCGCACGGGGCCTCCGCGAGCGTCGAGGACTTCAACATCTTGTCATAGATGCGAACCTCCTCATCGACGCGCAGGCAGTAGGGAACCTTCACGAGGTACACGCGGTCGATGAACGCCTCGTTGTCCCGATTGTTGCGGAATTTGATCCACTCGGCCTCGTTGCTGTGCGCCATGATGAAGCCGTTGAACGGCATCGCGGGCAAGGCTTCCGTTCCCTTGAAGTTTCCTTCCTGGGTCGCGGTGAGGATGGGGTTGAGGACCTTGAGCGGCGCCTTGAACATTTCGACGAATTCGACGCAGCGCGCCGACCCCAGGCAAAGGGCCCCGGAATAGCTGTAGGCGTCGGGATCGTCCTGCGCGTGGCGTTCCAGCATGCGCAGGTCGATCTTGCCGACCAGCGTGGAAATGTCCTGGGTGTTTTCGTCGCCCGGCTCGGTCTTGACGATCCCCACCTGGTTGAGCACGGACGGGATCACCCGCACGACGCGGAACTGTGAAATGTCGCCGCCGTACTCCCGCAGGCGCTTGAGTGCCCATGGACTGGCGATGCCCGGCAGCGCGCGGCGCGGGATGCCATAGCGGTCTTCGAGCATCGGGCCGAATTTGTCGCGCTCGAACAGGCACAGCGGCGATTCGAGCAGCGGCGAGATCCGCCCGTGCTTCGAGTCCTTGAGCGCGTAGATCGGAAACTGCTCGGCGAGCTTCTTGATCTTTTCTGCCAGCGACGATTTCCCGCCACCCACCGGCCCGAGGAGGTACAGCACCTGCTTGCGCTCCTCCAGGCCCTGCGCGGCATGGAGGAAGTACGCATAGAGCTGCATCAGGGTGTCTTCCATGCCGTGGAACTCGGCAAAGGTGTCCCACACCTGGATAGCCCGGTTCTGAAAGATGCGCGACAGGCGGGGATCGTCCGCGGTATTGACCAGCCGCGGCTTGCCGATGGCTTCCAGCACGCATTCGTGCGCCGACGCGTAGGCCATGCGGTCCGTCCGGCAATACTGGAGGAAGTCCTCCAACCCCATTTCTTCGTCCAGAGAACGGGCGAAGTCGGATTGGAATACGGCAATCAGGTCTGCTGGCGCACTGCTCATATCGCCTCCCGCAACACGGAATGCAAGTCCGACGAGACACAGTGTAGGCGCAGATGCGGCGAGTGGGTGAACGGAATATGAATGCGAATCCGCCGCTATCAACCCGCAGCGCGCGGCACCCGCGCCTACCCCGCGGGTTAGGCTTTCGTCGCGGAAAATCGTTCAGGGCGGGAAGCGGAATCGGCCTGTGATGAGGACGCTTCCGAGACTCGGCACGGCGTCGCGTGCCCCCAAAAAAGTTCGCCCCGCTTGCGCGGGGCGAGAATTCCGCCTCTTCAGAGGAGAGGGGGAGGAACAGAGGCGGAAAGACACGAACCCATCCACGGGGGGAACACGTCAGGCATAACCAGCAAGCTCCTCACGCATCGTCCGTAATGCTTTGAACTCGATCTGGCGAATTCGTTCCGCGGACACACCGAACTCATTTGCAAGATCTTGTAACGTCGCCGTGCCGACGCTGCCATCTTCGTTTTCGTCCAGCCAGCGGGCCTGCACGATCCGCCGGCTGCGGGCGTCGAGGGTGTCCAGAGCGCGGAGCACACCGTCGCTCTGCAGGACATCCGCCCGTCGGCGCTCCAACACCCGGGTGGGCTCCGATTCGGGGTCCGACAGGTAGGCGATGGGCGCCGGCGCCGCGTCGGCTTCCTCGTCGACCCGATTTTCCAGGGAGATGTCGCCGCCGGCCATGCGCGTTTCCATTTCGACCACTTCTTCCGGTTTCACGCGGAGTTCGCGTGCCACATCGGCGACCTCTTCCCGGCTCAACGTCCCGGATTCCTTCTTCATGCTGCGAAGATTGAAGAACAGCTTGCGC
>JAJYBQ010000009.1 GCA_021778935.1 Pseudomonadota bacterium
TGGACGCTGAGCCATCGCTATCTGGCGCAGACTGCGGCCGATCCGCAAGCGCCGATCCCGGAAGCACTGCGGGGCATGTTCCCGCAGACGCAGCCCGAACTGGCGGCATGGTTCGCGCGATATCGCGCCCGCCTGGCCCGGCAGGCCGAAGCGGATGGGGCGCGCGCAACGCGGATGAATCGGACCAATCCGCTCTTCGTGCTCCGCCACCACCTCCTGCACCATGCGATCGATCGCGCGCAGGGCGGCGACTTCTCCGAAACGCGGACCTTGCTCGCGCTCGCGCGCCGGCCGTTTGACGACGTACCCCCGGACCGGGCGCGGTATGTGGCCGCGCCGCCCGCGGATGCGCCCGCTCCCTGCTTATCCTGCTCGTCGTGACGCCGTGCCGCGCGGCCTTCCCGGGTGCGCGCGGCGCAGCAATCCTCTCAGGTCGTCGCCTTGGCGGTTCGGGGCGTCCGGGTGGTTTCCATCCGCATCGCGCGGGTGATCGCCGCGCGCGCCTGGGCGTCGCTGTCGTTGATCGACGACGTGATCGACGCGATGCCGCCGACCAGGGCCTGGACGTTTTCATTGAGCGTGCGCGAGGCCGCCGCCGTGTGTTCAACCAGGGCGGCGTTCTGCTGGGTCGTGCGGTCCATGCTCGCCGTGGCGCTGTTGATCTGATCGATGCCCGAGCTTTGTTCGGACGTCGCGGCGGTGATCTCGGCGATGAGATCGCTCACCTGGTGGACGCGTTCGACGATCGTCGCCATCGTCTTGCCCGCTTCGTCGACGAAGCCGGTTCCTGCGGCGACCGTCTGTGCCGAACTGGTGATCGTCGTCTTGATCTCCCGTGCCGCCTGGGCGCTGCGTTGCGCCAGGTTGCGCACCTCCCCCGCGACCACTGCGAAACCGCGCCCCTGTTCGCCCGCGCGCGCCGCCTCGACCGCGGCATTGAGGGCGAGGATGTTGGTCTGGAAGGCGATGCCGTCGATGACGCCGATGATCTCCTCGATCTTCTTGCTTGATGCGCTGATCGCCTCCATCGTCGCGACCACCTTGGACACCGAGTGGCCGCCGAGTTCGGCGGCGTCGGAGGCGTTCTGCACCAGCTCGCGGGCGCGCCGGGCGGAGTCGGCGTTGTTCTTCACCGTGCTCGCCATCTGCTCCATCGACGCGGCCGTCTGCTCGAGGGCCGCCGCCGACTGCTCGGTGCGCGCCGAGAGATCGGAATTGCTGCGCGCGATATCGGCGCTGGCGGTCTGGATCCGACCGGTCTGCGCCCCGATGTCGTCAAGGATGGCATGGAGGTTGAGGGCGCTCTGATTGATCGATCGCAGCAGGATTCCGAGTTCATCGACCCGGTTCAGGGCGATCATCGGCGGAACCTGGCCCGCCGCGACGATTTTTGCCTGCGCGACGATGCGCGACAGCGGACGGGCGATCTGCCATTGCAGCAGCAGATCGGCCAATCCGAGGCCGATCAGCAGGCCGCAGGCGGGGAGGGCGATCGCCGACGTCGGCACGTCGCTGCCGGCCAGCCGGACGCCTGCCAGCAGGGCGGCGCCGACCACGGTTGCCGCCAGGGCCGCCGCGACATGGATCCGGGTGCGTACCGAAATGCGCTGGAACATCGAGAGCCAGGCCAGCATGCCGGTGCGGACGAGGATGCCCTTGTGGATCCTCCAGCCTTTGAGCTTGCCCTCGCGAATGCGCGCGTACAGCGCCTCGGCGGCAGCGATCTCGGCGCTGCCGGGCTTGGTGCGCACGGAAATGTAGCCGCTGGGCGCGCCGTTGGCGGCGTGCTGCACCGATGCGTTGGCCTTCACCCAGTAGTAGTCGCCGTTCTTGCGGCGGTTCTTCACCAGTGCGACCCATGGTTCTCCGGCCTGGATGGAGTCCCAGAGATCCTGAAACGCAGCCGGCGGCATGTCGGGATGGCGGATGATGTTGTGCGCCTTGCCCATCAGTTCGGACGGCTCGAAGCCGCTGGCCTGCGTAAATGCGGAGTTGCAGTAGGTGATCCGTCCCTTGAGGTCGGTGGTCGACATCAAGGTGGCACCTTCGGGCACCACGTATTCGGTTTGGGTGACGGGCAGGTTCACGCGCATCGTTCGCTCCCAATTTGGTTGAGCGATTCTCCATTACACCTTGGTGACGGCATGCGCGGAAATGTGCGGGATCCGGCGTTCTTCCTCGCGAATTGCTTGTTTTTCTACGAACGATTCCCTTGATGTGGGTCAAGGGCGCGGCGCCCGGCTACGCGATGTCGTAGCCGTTTCGGCGGGCGGCGAGCAGGGCTTCGGTGCGGTTGGACGCGCCGAACGCCCGGTAGATCGCCGTGACGTGGGTCTTGACCGTGCCTTCCGAGAGTTGCAGTTCCCGGCAGATGACCTTGATCGGCGCGCCGCGGGCCAGCAGCTGCAATACCTGCTCCTGCCGTTCGGTCAGCGCGACCCGTACGCCACCCGGCGGCGGATCGGCAACCCGCGGCGGCGGGCCGAACACCGGGAAGGGGCCATGGCGCTGGGCTTCCTCCAGAATGTCACCGGGAATGTAGACGCCCCCGGAGAGCACGAACTTGATCGCCGCCACCAGGGTGTCGGTGGCCATCGATTTCGGCACGAACCCGGCCGCGCCGAGCTGCAGCACCTGCAGCACGTTGCGCTGATCCTGCTGGCCGGACAGCACGAGAATCTTGAGGTCGGGCGCTTCGGCGACGAGGGCTTCGAGCAGGGATGTGCCGGTGCACCCCGGCAGGCCCAGATCCAACAGCATCAGCTCGGCGTCGGGGTGCTGGCGGATGAGGTCTCGCGCCCCATCCGCATCCCCGGCGGGAAACACCTCCGCATCCGGATCGAGGTCCAGCAGCAAGGCAGTCAAGGCATCCCGGATCAGGGCGTGGTCGTCGACAAGCAGAATCTTCATCGGCAATCGGTCTTCGCTGGAATCCTCCGCCGTGGCGGAAAGAGCCGCCCACGCACGGGATCGACGTACATCGGTCGGCACCCATTGTACGCACCCCGGGGTGGTGCCGCGGACCGCCATCATGGCCGGCGCGAAGGGCGTTCGTGCCCCCCGTCCCGGCGCTTCAGGCGCGCCCCCTGCAACCAGTGCGACGCCTGCTGGGCGAGCCACGACCGTGCTGCGGCGCGGCCGCGCAGATTGGCGTCGAGAAACGCGATGGTGATATCGGTGACCGACACCTCGGCGAGCGCCGTGTCGGTCATCAGGCGGCTGCGTGCGTGCACGGCGCGGCGGTGCGCCGCCCGTTTCCGGCGCACCGCCGCGGCATCCGGCTTTCCCTCGGACTCTGCAGCGTCCTCGTCCGTCGCGTCGAAGGGGGTGGCCTCCGGCGCATCCCCCTGCAGCGTGCCTTCATCGGTTGCGCCATCGAGCCAGCGATGGGTGGCGGAAAAAAATTCCAGGTAGTAGTCCTCGCCGCGGCTCTGCAGACGGTCGAACGCGAGATGGCGTGCCAGCGGATCGGCGACCATGCCGTCCGGGTCGATGTCATCCTGCGAACTCACCATGAGGATGGGAGCATCGCTCGTGTGCGCGCGATGTGTTGCCGCGCCAACGTGGGGACTGATGGCCAGATAGGCGCGCACCCCGAAGGACGCCAGGGCGCCGCTCGCGGCGATGCGCTGCACCGTGTAGGCGCCCAAGCCCGATCCGGCAATCGCGACGTGCGACCAGTCCAGATCGTCGAGCTCCGCCTCGCGGCGCCGGCTGCGCGCACGCATGGCCTGCAACACGGTTCCCAGGCGGGCGATACGCCGCGGCATCACGTCGGCCGCATACCGGTCGCGGGCGACGGCATCGAAATCGCCGTCGATCGCCGCCGGGGTTTGCCAGGCGTCGGCGTCGCCGGACAGCGGCTGCACGCTGACGACGGCGTAGCCGTGCCGTGCCCACATGGTGATCCATCGATTGGGCGCGTCGCTCGCGCGTCCCAGCGCCGGCACGTAGACGATCACCGGGACCGGCTCCGGTTGGTGGCCGTCATACGACGGGCGAACCAGCTGCGCGCGCCAGCCCACCTCGACCGAGGACGGCGAGGAGAACGGCCGGCGCTCGATCGTCCGGGTCATGCCGGCGTCGTATCCGGCCAGGCGGTAGCGGGCTACGGCGCCGACATCGACCTTCGGCAGGAGCGGCTTTGGCCCGGCGCAGGCCGCAAGTCCGAGCACGAACGGCAACAACAGGAAACGGCGGCGGATGCGCACGGCCGGCGGTACTCCAGGGAGGGAAGGTGCGTACACTATCGCCGCAACGAGCCGGCGTAGAAGGCGCGCATAGTGTAGCGAGCGCGGCGGCGGACCGTTTCCGATTCGGAGCAACGCAGGATGGTTCTGGAAGTCGTCGAGATCGTGATCCACCCGGGGATGCAGGCCCGGTTCGAGCAAGCCGTGCAGCGCGGCATCGACGCCGCGATCGCCCCTGCCGCCGGGTTTCTCGGGCACGAGCTGCAGCGCGGCATCGAATCGGCCGAGCGCTATCGGCTCTTCATCCGCTGGCGGACGCTGGAAGACCACACCGAGGGCTTTCGGCAATCCCCCGCGTTCGCGCAGTGGCGCGCGATCGTCGGCGAGTTCTTCGCCCAGCCGCCGACGGTGATGCATTTCGAAAAGGCGTCCTGACCGAACGGCACACCACCGTTCTTCGGGCCGCGCTCACGGGCGGTGGCGCAGGGTCTCGCGGATGTGCCGGATGGCGCAGACGTGCAGGTAGTCGCGCACGCGGGCGCCGTCTTCGAGACGCACGAGTTCCTGCTCGTAGAGCGTGCGGATCTCGGACTCGGGGCGGTGCGTTTCCCGCACCAGGGAGAAAATCGCCGCATCGTGCCGTGCGGCCTCCGGATGACTCCTGTCCTTCGCTCCCATGATTTCACGCACAGCGACCTTTGATGATACGAATGCTACCGGGGAAACCTGCCGCGGCAAACCGTTCGCCGGGCGATCGCGCGCTTGCCTGACCTGGAACAAGGGGCGGGCGCATGTGACAGGTCACGCCCGCCATGCCGCCGCCCGGCTTCGACGGAACGGATCACGCATCGCTGCGGTCGCCGGTCCACGGCAGGCGCTGTTTTTGCGCTTCATCGTGCCAGCGCCGTTCTTCCTCATGGATGTACCGCTGCGTCGTGCGCCGGTCGGCATGGCGCGCGTCCTTCTGGACGTAGCGCTCCTCCATCCCCGCGTCGACCTTCGCCGTGATGCCGGTGTGCCGACCCCAATGTGCGGAGGCCGCGCACAGCTTTTCCGCTTTGTGCAGTTGATCCGGCCCCAGCCGGGCCGCGGCCTGCGCGAACAGGCGTTTCAGGATCTGGTTCAAGCGGCGCGCGGTGATCGGCTCGCGCGAGCGCAAGCCGACGAGCAAGGGCGTGGTTTCGTTGCGCTTGGGCGTGGCCGGTAGCCCGAGGTGCTTGCGATAGCGCACCAGCGCCTGCAGCATGTCGTCCGGTACCGGTACCTTGGCGCGCTTGGCGCCTTTGCCGATCACATGCCACCACCAGAGCCCGTGCTCTTCGCGGAAACTGTTCATGCGGTGGCTTTCCAGTTCGCCGGCGCGCGGCGCGAGCAGATAGAGCATCGCGCAGAGGAAGCGCAGGCGTTCGTACTCGTCGCACTGTGCGGGCGTCTTGCGCGGCATCGCCTCGACCGCCTGGGTGACCGCGTTCCACATGTCGGCATCGAGAAAGCGCTCGATCGGCGCGGGGTCCTCGCCGGGCGCAGCCAGCGCCGCGGCTCCCTCCGCGGCGAGCTTGCGACGGCGCTGGCGGATGAGGCCGAGCGGATTGCCGGCGAGATAGCCGGCATCGACGAGGTAGCGCATCAGCGAATTGATCGCCGCAATCGCCGTGAGCAGGGCCGCTTCGCTCAGCGGGCCGACGAACGGCCGCCAGCCGTCGCGGCTGCGGTCGGCCTTGGGCCCGCACCAGAACCCTGCCGGTTGCGGGTCGGCAAGAAAATTCAGATAGCCCTCGAAGTCCTGCCGCGTCAGGCTCGACAGCGGTTTGCGGCACTCGTGGATCGCCCACAGCATCAGGCGCTCGCATTCGCGCTGGTAGATCCGCGCCGTGCCCGGCGAGCGGTCGTACTCGGCAAGGAAGCACGAGATCGCTTCCAGGTCGTTGCGCGCCCCGATCTGCAGCCGTGCGGCGTCGGCACGATTGTCGCCGACGGCCCCCGAAAGTCCTTCGGGAATCGTGGTGCGGGCGAGCGGACGGATCGTTGGCGGGGGGGCGGTCGTCATCGGACCACCTCCTGCGTGGATGCCGGCATCGCGCGCAAGGCGAGCGTACAGCCGTCGGGGCGGTCGAGCAGCGCCTTGCGGGTGGCGGGGCTGCTCAATTGCGCCAGCCACCAGCGCAAGGCAAGGCCACAGCTCGCGCTGTTGTGCGAACTCGCGCGCCAGGCGTAGCCCAGGCGCGCCGAACGCTCGGCGCGCTGCACCCGGCAGGCTACCAGGCGGCCGGCCGCGACGTGTGCGCGCGCGATGGGCTCGGGCAGGAAGCCACAGCCCAAGCCGCGCAACTGGGCTTCGAGCTTCTCCTGCACGGTGGCGACGGTGAGCACGTCCTGGCCCGGCAGGATGTTTGCCGTGAACGCAGAAAGCCGGCGGGCGGAATCCGCGACGGCGACCGCCCGGTGCCGCACCAGTTCGGCGTCGCCGATCGCCCGCCGCAACTGCGCCAGCGGATGGCCGGGTGCGACCACGAACACGAATGCCAGCGTCCCGAGCGCCTCGGTCTGCACCCCCGCCGGCGGATCGGTGATCTCGCCGGTGCCGATCGCCAGGTCGGCCTGGCCGCTCAGGAGGGCTTCCCAGGTTCCGGTGAGGATCTCCGAGCGCAAGGTGATCTGGGTCGGGGGGCCGCGATGCGCCCCGTCCCGCGGGGTGCCGGCGTCGGGCACGGACAAGCCCGAAAATGCCTGGATCAGATCGAAAACCGTCGCCCGGGCAATCACGCCGTCGGCGGCGATGGTGAGGTGGCTCTCCCATCCCGTCGCGACCCGATGCACGCGATTGGCCACCGTATCCAGTTCGCCGAGGAGACGCCGCGCCTCCACCAGCAGCTCCTCGCCGGCCGCCGTCAGGCGCGCCTGGCGGGAACTGCGGTCGAACAACAGCACGTCGAGCGTTTCTTCCAGCTGGCGCACGCTGTATGTGAGCGCGGATGGAACACGGCCCAGTTCGCGCGCCGCCGCGGCGAAGCTGCCCCGGCGGGAAATTGCATCGAGCATTTCCAGCGCATCGGGCGTCAGCGCATGGCGGCGCAGGCGGGCGGGTTCGAGTTTGCGGCGGGCGTTCATCGGTGCGGGCGGCGGGGCTCCGGAATCCGGGAAAGATTATCGCGATATTCCCGTCGGCGCGGTTTGCGTACACTCCCGGGTTTGCGCCGTTCCGCTGGGGGCTGGCGCCGTCTCCTTATCCGTCTATCGCCGATGAACGCCCACTTCCGGATTCCGCTTGCGGTTGCCGCTGCCTCCCTGCTCCTGGGCGGGTGTGCGCATTTCATCTCCAATGCCGGCCCGAACACCTCCGCCGTCGAATCTGCGCCGCAGGAAAAGTCGACGTTGCGCGGCATCCGGCTCTTCCACGTCGACTACGCGCTCGCGCACGCGGTCGAGGCGCGGGAGGAGCGGGCGCGCTTTTCTGCGTTCTTCTCCGGCCCGGCGCACCCGAGTCACGTCGTCGGCCCCGGCGACGTGCTGGCGATCTTCCTCTGGGAATCTCCGCCTGCCATGCTGTTCACCGGACAGAGTCTTGCGGTCGGTGTCGCGGGCATGGCGGCCGGCGGCACGGGTATGGTCAGCCTGCCGGTGCAGACCGTCGACAACGCGGGCCAAGTCGTCGTCCCCTTCGTCGGCAATATCCATGTCGCCGGACGGACCTTGTCGCAGATCGAGCGCGACATCGTCGCCAATCTGTCCGGCATGGCCAACCATCCGCAGGCGATCGTCGAACTCGCGGTCAACAACACGCAGAACATCACCGTCGTCGGCAATGTGCCGCACAGCCTCGAAGTGCCGTTGACGCCCGGCGGCGTGCGCCTGCTGCGGGCCATCGCGCTGGCGGGCGGCGTGACGCAGTCGGTGGAGAAAGTCTCGATCCAGTTGTCGCGCGCCGGCCGGGTGATGACCATGCCGCTGCAAACGGTACTGCGCGACCCGCGCGAGAACATCCCGCTGCGCGCCGGCGATGTCATCACCGCGATCTATCAGCCCTCGAGCTTCACCGTGCTTGGCGCCACCGGCCGCAATGCCGAGGTCAACTTCGAGGCGAGCGGCATCAGCCTGGCGCAGGCGATCGCGCGCGCGGGTGGCATTGATGACAATCGTGCCAATCCGTCGGCGGTGTTCTTGTTCCGGTTTGCCGCCCCCGGCAGCCTGCCGGCCAGCCTGCAGGGCGGCCGCCTGGTCGACGGCAGGGTGCCGGCGATTTTCGAGTTCGATCTGCGCGATCCGGCCGTGTTCTTTGCTGCCCAGACCTTCCCGATCCACGATCACGATCTGCTCTACGTTTCCGATGCGCCGGTCGATGATCTGCAGAAGGTTCTCAATATCGTCGGCTCGATCGTGTTCCCGTACCAGGCCTATACGACTTCCGGCGGCACCATTCCATGATCGGCAGCCGGATGGGTGGCCGGGCGTTGCCCGCACGCGGGAAGGGGGGCATTCGGCCTGCCGCGCAGATTCCCCGGAAGGTGCTCCGCCGGGGCGCGCTTGCTGCGGCCGCCCTGCTGGCGATCGCCGCGCACCCGGCCCGGGCCGGCGACATGTCGATCGGTACCGGCTACAACTTCGTTCCCGGATCCGGCTATGTCTCGTTCGACGATCGGTTCGGCAACTTTGCCGCGGAGGCCTGGCTGATGACCACCGGCCAGGAAGAGCCGACCACCCGCCCGGGGCCGGAACTTGATCTCAACTTGCTCGCCTATCTGCCGTCGTGTCCCGTCTTTGCCAAGGTCGGGGTGATTTCCGGCCTATGGGGCAAGCGCGGAGCCGATGCCGGCTTCGGCATCGACTGGCCGCTCACCCGTCGCTGGTCGGTGCGCCTCCAGGATACGTTCAACTGGGCGACGGAAGACCAGCATCCCGGCTACGAACTCGAACATCAGGTCGCGCTCGGCATCGAATTCCACTTTTGATCGCCGTGCCCCCGCACGCGGGCGAAGGGCGTGGTCGCAACGTCACCCGCCGTCTTCGGTCGGGAGTCTGCGCGGCAGACGGATTTCCCGCGGGCGGGATGCGGTGGTGGTCCCCGCTCCCGCCCGCGGGAGCGGGAGTACCCCCTCTGCCGCGCAGCCTCCCAGGCACTGCTCGATCCGATCGGCGGCGATCCGGGCGCCGTCCTCGGCGGCGACCTTGGGTGCCGCGTCCGCCAGGCGCTGCCGCATCGCGCGGTCGTCGAGCAGGGCGGCGAGTTCCCCGGCGGCGGCGCGCGCGGTATAGCAGGCCATCGGCAGCACGCGGGCGAAACCGTGTCGCGCGGCGCGGCGGGCGTTGTCGTGCTGGTCCCAGTCCGCGGGTACCAGCAGCGACGGTGCGGCTGCGCGCAAGGCCCAGCCGATGGTGCCGATGCCGCCGGAATGGACTACCGCGGCACCCAGGCCGAACAGACGGGAATAGGGCAGGTAGCCGGTCAGCCGGACATCGTCGGCAACGGCCAGTCCGTCGCGGGTCCGCTGGCCGGCGACGACGATCACCCGCCGCCCCAGGTACCGGGCCGCCGCAATGCTCTGCTCGAAAAATCGTCCCGGGCTGGTGCGCCGTCCCCCGCCGGCAGTGACCACCAGCGGCGGCGGCCCCGCCTGCGCGAACGCCTGCAAGGACGCAACCTCGGCGTCGTCGCCGAGAAAGCGCGGTTCGTACCAGCCGAAACCGGTCACCACGGTGTGCGCCGGCCAGTCGGGCTGGGGGGCGAGCAGCAGCGGCGAGGTCGCCAGCAGATTCAGGCGCTCGGAGTACATGCCCTCGAAGCGGGGGTGGGCCCGGGTCGGCAGGCCGAGGCGCGCCTGCAGTGCCAGCTGGGAGCGCATCAGCACCCGCGTGGCGACACGTGCCAGGTGGAGATAGGGCGTTTCGGGCCAGCCCAGCGCCGCCGTGCGGCGCTGCAGGCCGTCGACCACCGGCCAGAGCGGAGGATCGTGGCGCGACGGAATCGCGAGCGGCGATGCCGCGCAGAACACCCAGGGTTTGCCCAGCAGGCGGTGCACGATCGCGCCGGCATAGGCCAGCTGATTGCCCAACAACAGGTCGTTGGCCGCCGCCAGCGGCAACAGGCGTTCGACCTCGGCCCGCAGCCCGTCCGGCGCCAGGGTCGCGTCGAGTCGGGCGCGCCAGCCGCCCGCATCCGGCGCGGGGGCGCCGTTGCCATCCAGGATATGCAGCGGCAGGCCGAGATCGGCGCACGCGGCCGCGTGATGTCCCTCGGCGGCGACCGCTACCGCATGTCCGCGCCGTTGCAGGGCTGCGCCGATTGCCAGCAGCGGAAAAATGTCGCCGTAACCGCCTCGTGCGATGATTAGAACCTTGCCCATGTTCTCAACAAAAGAAAAAAACGCGACCCTCGATGCCGAGGTCTATCGCCGGATCGCCGACGTCCCCCCCGAGCACTGGGACGCGCTGGCCGCGCGCGGGTCGGTCGGCCTGTCCCGCGCCTTCTGGGCGATTATGGAAGCATCGCGCATCAACGACTTCGATTTCCGCTACGTTGTTTTCCACGATGCGCAGCGCCGCCCGGTGGCTCTGGCGGGGTTCTACAGCGTGACCACCGACATCGCGATCTTTGCCCCCGCGCCCTTGCGTGCGGTGCTGGGCGTGGTGCGCAGGGTACTCCCGAATTTTTTCAAGCTGCGCATGATCGAGTGTGGCACGCCGATCACCATCACCAGTCCGCCTTTCGTCCATGATCCGGCGGTCGACCCGGAGGACGTGATCGGCGCGCTCGACCGCGTGTTGCGGCGCACGGCACGGGCGGAAGGCCAGTTCCTGATCGTGGTGCGCGATTTCGAGCCGGATGCGGCCGCGTTGCGGACGGCCTTCGTCCGTCGCGGCTACCACTGGACCGACAGCCTGCCCAATACCTACCTCGATCTGCCCTGGACAACCCCCGAGCAGTATCTGGCGGCGTTGCGCAGTTACTATCGCAGCAAGCTCTTCAAACATCGCAAGCGCAATGCCGCCGCCGGTGTGACCCATACGGTGGTCGACGACTTCGCCGATCTCGCCGACGAGCTATGCGCCCAGTGGACGGTCGTGCATGAAAGCGCCAGCGAGTTTCAACGCGAGGTGCTGACGCCGGATTTCTACCGGCGGCTCTCGCGCGACCTGGGGCCGCTGTCCAAGGCGATCCTGTTCCATCGCGACGGCGAGCGGGTGGGCCATGCCCTGCTGCTGCGCGACGGCGACATGCTGCGCTGGCTCTACGTCGGCCGCAAGGCCGCCGCCAACGACGGACTCTACCTCTACGTCGCCCAAACCGTCGTGCTCACCGCAATCGAACTCGGCGCCAGTCGTCTCGAGATGGGCCTCACGACCTATGCCATCAAGCAGGATCTGGGCGCCGAGGTGGTGCCGATCCGGCTCGCCCTGCGCGCCAGCCGGGGCTGGATCAACCCCTTCGTCGGTCTGGGCTACAAGCTGCTCAACCACGTGCCGGCACCCGCGCCGCGAACGGTGTTCAAGTGAGCGTGCTGCGCGAGCCGGTGCTGGTCACCGGCGCCACCGGATTCATTGGCAGCCGCCTGTCGCGCCGCCTGCTGGCGCAGGGCTGCACGCTGCGCGTGCTGGTGCGCGACCCGGCGCGCCTTGACGCCGATTTGCGCCGCGGCGCCGAAGTGGTGTCCGGTGATCTCGCCGATGTGCCCGCGCTGCTGGGTGCGGTGCGCGGCGCGGCGACCGTGTTCCATTGCGCCGCCGATGTCGCCACCTGGGATCGCGAGTCGAACTACCGCGCAGCCAACGTCGACGGCGTGCGCAATCTCTTCCTCGCGATCGAGATTGCCGATGCGATGCCGCGTGTGGTCCACCTCTCCAGCGTCGACGTCTATGGGTTTCCCGCGCAGCCCGCGGACGAGACCTGTGCCGCGGCGGGCGGCCCCTTCGGTTATGGCCGCAGCAAGGCGCAGGGCGAAGGCATCGTCGCGGCGCGATCGCGGCGTTTGGGCCTGGACTGCACGATTCTTCGGCCCTGCAACGTCATGGGTCCGGGCAGCCCCTTCATCGCCCGCATCGGCAAGGAGCTGCGCGCCGGCCTGATGCTCACCGTCGATGGCGGTCGCGCCGATTGCGGCTTCCTCGATGTCGACAACCTGATCGATGTCCTGCTGTGGGCCGCGACGGCACCGCAGGCGGTGGGCGCGACCTTCAATGTGCGCGATCCGGTTGCCGTGCCCTGGAGTCGCTTCGTCGGCGATCTGCGCGCCGCCATCGCCGGGCGCGGGGTCGTGCTGAATCTGCCGTTGGGCCTTGCCGCCGTTGCCGCGCTGCTGCTGCAGGGGCCTCATCTCTTGCTGCGCCTACCGGGCGAACCGCTGTTGCACCCCCTCCTCGTGCGCATTTTCGGCTCTACCTGCGGCCACGACATCGCCCGCCTGACCGCGGCCGGCGCGCCGCTGGGGGCGGTGGACTACGCCGAATCGATGCGCCGGGCGGTGGCGTGGCTCGGCACGGAATCGGCGCGGTGAGCGGCCCCCCCCGCGCAGCCGGCGCCGGGCCGCGCCACGTGGTGTTCCTGCAGGGCATGCCGTCACCGTTTTTTGCGCGCATCGGCGAGCGGCTGCGCGCGCAGGGCTGGCGCACCACCCGCATCAACCTGTGCATCGGCGATCGCCTGTTCTGGCGCGGTGGCGAGGTCATCGACTATCGCGGCACGCCCGGCCACTGGCCGGCCTTCGTCGACGAGATCTTCGCCGCGCGCGGCGTCACCGACCTGCTGCTGCTGGGCGAACAGCGCCGCTATCACCGCGAGGCGGTGGGCCTGGCCCATGCCCGCGGCATCCGCGTCACGGTCACCGACTTCGGCTACCTGCGTCCCGACTGGATCACCTTCGAGCCCGACGGCATGAGCGGCGGCTCGCGCTTCCCCCGCGACCCCGCGGCCATCGGCGCGCTCGCGGCGCGCTGCCCGGAGCCGGACTGGGCGCGCCGTTATACCGAAGGTGCGGTCCGCATGGCCCGCGCCGACCTGGGCTACAACCTTGCCAATCTGTTGCTGGGCTGGCTTTATCCCCACTACCGCCGCAGCGACATGCGCCCACCGACCCTGGTCTACACACCGGCGAGCGCGCTGCGCTTGTGGGGCAACGCCCGCGTGGGTCCGCGCATGGAGGCCCTGGTGCGGGAATTGGTGGCCTCCGGTCGGCCGTACTACGTGTTTCCGCTGCAGCTCGATTTCGATTTCCAGATCGTCGCCTACTCGCCGTTTTCCAGCATCGAGGAATCGATCGACCTCGTCGTCGCGTCCTTCGCCCGCCACGCTCCACCCGATGCCGAACTGGTGCTCAAGGAACATCCCTGGGATCCGGCCCTCCACGACTGGGCGCGCACCCTGCGGGCGCGGGCGCGCGAGTACGGCGTCGCCGGGCGCGTGCGCTATCTGCGCGGCGGCAATCTCGACGAACTGATCCGCGCCAGCCGCGGCGTGGTGACGGTCAACAGCACCAGCGGTCTGCGCGCGCTGCAGCTCGGCCGTCCGTTGCAGGTGCTGGGGCAGGCGGTCTACGACGTTGCCGGCCTGACTTTCCGCGGCGGTCTCGACCGGTTCTGGACCGAGGCGCTCCCGCCCGATCCCGCGCTGCTCGCCGATACCCTGCGCGCGCTTGCCGGCACGGTGCAGATCCGCGGTGCCTTTTTCCACGAAGCCGGGCTCGACAACGCCGTCGACGAAGCCGTCCGGCGCCTGCTGGAGGGGCGCGTCGGCGAACCCCCGGCGGCCGGGTGATTTCACCGCACCCCGATGAACCGCCGCAGGAAGAATCGGTAGATTTCCTGCCACCAGCGCTCGCGGCCGCCGCGCTGCGTCTTCCAGGCCTGGAGCGCATCGAGCGCTGCCTCGGGACTTACCGGCCCGCGGTTGCCGAGATAAGTCGGATACAAGATCAGCGCCGCGGCCACCAGTTCATCCCGTTGCAGGCGGCGCGTGCGCCGGGGGTGGGGCAGGGCGTCGTGTGTCAGTCCCCAACCCGAGTAGAACGGCTGACCGTGACAGGTCACGGGCTTGCCGCGCAGCAGCGCCTCGAACCCGGCGAGCGAGGTCAGGACGTGCACCGCATCGACCGCGTCGAGGAGCGCCGCCATATCCACGTCGACGACGATTTCGTCGCACCATTCCGCCGCCCGTTCTTCGCCGTCGCCGCGCCGACGCAAACGCGCGGCGACATCCGGGTGGGGTTTGTAGACCAGCCAGGCGTCCGGGCACGCCGCGCGCGTCGCCTGCAGCAGCGCGAGATTGCTGCGGATGCCGGGTGCACCGAAGGCGAGCGACGCGTCGCTCTCCACCTGCCCCGGCACCAGCACCACCTGCTTGCGGCCCGCAGGCCGCTGCCAGCGGCGCGCGCCGACGTTGTACTTGGTGATGCCCGCCGCGACGACGCGTTGCCGTAGCGTCGCGGCACGTGCCACCAGCGCCGGCGGAAAGTCTGCCGTCGCCAACAGCGTTTCGAGATCCGATGGCTGCGTCGCGTCGTAGTAGATACCGCGGCGGTCGACCACCCAGGACAACGGCCGCGTCAGCTCCGCTCCCAGCCCCACCGAGCGCAGAAAGCCATCTTCCATCCGGAGCACCGGCAGATCCGTTGCCAGTCCCGCCGGCACGGGCGCGGCGCCCCACAACAGCAGCGCTCCGGTCTGTGGCAGCGCCCCGTCCGCCGGCACGAAGTGCACCGTCTGCTCGGGAAAGCAGCGACGCACGAAGCGCCACTTCCAGCGTGGAAACGCCCACGCGGTGAGCGGGCCCGCGATGTGCGTGCCGGCAGGTGGGGACGGAGGCCCGGGAACGGCATTTCTCATGGTCCGAGGTCGAGCACCGTCGCCAAAAATTCCTCCACGATGCCGAAGTGCTCTCCCCAGGTGGGTGCGTGGAAGCGAGACAGACGTGCGCACTGCGCCGCCCGCGCCGCGCTTTGCGGCCGGGCGTAGTCCAGCACCATGCGTTGCCAGCCCGGACCGTCGAGCGGATCGAGATAGTCGGGAACGTCGGCGGCAATCTCGCGGAACACGCCGAGGTCGCTCGCGATTACCGGCACGCCATGCGCCAGTGCTTCGGCGAGCGGCATACCGTAGCCTTCGACGAATGACGGGAAGAGCAGGGCGCGGGCGTGCCGCAGCCAGCGCGCAAGCGCCGCGTCGTCGCACTCGCCCAACTCGATCACCTGCCCGCGCAGCGGCGGGCAGCGTTCGAGCAGATCGATCACCTGTTCGCATTCCCAGCCGCGCTGACCGACCAGGATCAGCTTCGGCAGCCCGGCGACGCCGCGCTCGATCATCTGTCGCCACAGATGCAGCAGCAGCAGATGGTTCTTGCGCGGCTCGATGGTGCCCAACATCACGAAGTAGGGCTCGGCCAGCGGCGCGTCGTCCCGGGTCCGGGCCAGCGCAACCGTGCCGATCGGCGCCACCACCGCCGGCGGCACCCGTAGCCGTTCGGCCGCCGCCCAAGTGCGCAGGTCGGTCTCGGTCGCCGCCGAATTCAGGATCAGCCCGACCCCGGTGTGCAGCATGCAACGCAGGCGCTGCGCATGCCGGTCGGCCTCGCCCGGGCGGCAGTACTCGGGATGGGTGATCGGAATCAGGTCGTGCAGGAAATACACCGGCCGCAGACGGTGCTGCCGCACCCGCAGCGCATATCCCGGATCGTTGAGGCCGCTATGCCCGGTGTTGAAAAACAGCGATTCGCGCAGCTGTCCCCAGCGCAGGGCGTAGCTGAGGCCGACCGCGGTTCGCACCGCCGACCGCGGCCGGGGCAGTTCGCCCAGGAGCGCGGCGAAGAGTTGCGGCGACGCCCGCCCGATCGGCACCCAGCGTCCGCGGTGGCGTACCAGTGCCCGCGCTCGGGCGCGGAAGTGCTGTACGTAGGCGAGGCTGACGCGGTCGACTCCGGTGGGGCGCTTGCCTTCGAGCAGCCGCGATGCAAGGCGGGTAACGTCGATCAGAGGCAAGGCAACCGCCCTCGGACCCGGAGAACCGGGCCGGAACAGGGAAGGAGTGCGGCATCGGCAGTCCGCGGGCGCAAGGGCTCGTGCATGGCTTGGCGCGCCGTGCGGCCGGGTTGCGCGCGGGCGGGGGCGGCCAGAGGTTTCGGGTGCTCCGCGCTCCGCGGTTCCGGAGTCTCCCGCATCCGGAGATGCCGACGTGGTATTCGAGCCATACTTGCCATCCCGCAAGTGTATCGGGACGGCCGTCTGCCCCAGGGAACCTCCCGGGAAACAAACTCGCGGTCGGAGCATCGAGCTGGAATTTGCTCGCAGAACCGGGCAACTTCCGGCGCGTCGCCCGGTCCAACCGGTATGGTCGCCGCGGGCGGCTGCGATCGGCAGGACAACTTGAGGAAGGTGCCGCTATGGACAAGATGGAAAGGCCATCATGGCGTGAACGGAACCGGGTCTTGGTCGCCGTGTATCCCGATGAGGCATCGACGGAGTCCGTCGTACGGCGCTTGAACAGCGAGGGTTGCCAGATGGATCTGATCTCCGTGCTCGGCAAACACCATGCAATCGGGGACGATACCTTGGGGATCTATCACCTGGAAGTCGGCGACCGGATGCGGGCATGGGGCAGGCAGGGCGCATTCTGGGGCGGGTTATGGGGTCTGGCTGCGGGAGCGGCCGGGCTGTTCATGATCCCCGGCGTTGGCCTCGTGTTGGCGGCGGGACACATCGTGGAGGCCATCGTCGGCGGCACGGCGATCGGGGCTGCCGCGATGAGCGGCTCTGCGGCCTTGTCGCAACTGGCTGTGGCATTTCACCGCGCCGGCATTCCGGACGAAAAGATCGAGTCCCTCCACAACGCCATCAAGGACGGGAAGGTCGTCCTGATGGTTCGCGGCGCGGGCTCGGAGCTTGGCCCTTGGCGGGGCGCGCTTGCGGCAGGGAATCCGATCCAGCTGGATGATCTGCCGTATTCCAGGGCCATCGACAAGGCCTGACGGTTCCGTGCGGGCGCCGCGCCGGGACTTCCCCGGTCGCAGTGGCCTGCGCGGTTCATATCCCGAGCGTCGGGGGGCCGGCAAGCCGCCCCGCGACGCCATCTTCGGCGGGTCCGCGAAGGGGTCCGCCGTTTTTTTGTCGCGCGCATTCCGGCGCGGGAGACCGGTTCACGTGAACCCGCGACTGCTACCGAAGACCTATGCAATGTCCGAGTCGCGCGTTTTGGTGGCGCCGATCACGTTGTTGCGGGGATCATCGGGGCGCCGATCCTCTTCGGATCGCCGCACAGGCGTCGTCGGCACTGCGCGGGCGGCGGCTGCGCCCGCGGCCATGTCAAGGAGAATTCCATGAGCGAACCGGCAACACTCGGTCACCCGAAGCAGCGTGTTCTGTCGACGGACGTGGAAGGGTTCAGCTCCTTGGTGGAACTGGCCCTGGACATGCGCTCGTCGTGGAATCACGACACCGACCGGGTGTGGCGGGAAATGGATCCCGGGCTGTGGCAGTTCACACATAACCCCTGGGTGGTCCTGCAGACCGTTTCGCGCGAAAAGCTTCAGCGCGTAATGGCTGATCCGTCGTTCCGCAAGGATGTCGACGATCTGTTGCAGGCCAGGCGGGATGCGGCCGAGGCGCCGGCGTGGTTCCAGCAAACCTGCCCGCAGTCTCATCTCCGCGGTGTCGCGTACTTCAGCATGGAATACATGCTGAGCGAAGCCTTGCCCATTTACTCGGGCGGACTGGGCAACGTGGCCGGCGATCAGCTCAAGGCGGCAAGCGATCTGGGTGTGCCGGTGATCGGCATCGGGCTGCTCTATCAGCAGGGCTATTTCCGTCAGGTGATCGACAAGGACGGCGCCCAGCAGGCACTCTATCCGTATAACGACCCCGGCCAGTTGCCGATCACACCGTTGCGCGAGGCGAACGGCGAATGGCTGCGCCTGGAGATTGCCTTGCCGGGATACTCGGTCTGGTTGCGTGCCTGGCAAGTCCGGATTGGCCGGGCCAAGCTCTACCTGCTGGACAGCAACGACGCGGCAAACTTCCCGGCGCACCGCGGCATTACCAGCGAGTTGTATGGCGGCGGTCCGGAACTGCGTCTTCAGCAGGAGCTGCTGCTCGGTATCGGCGGCTGGCGATTGTTGGCTGCGCTCGGCATCGAGCCCGAAGTCTGTCATCTGAACGAGGGCCATGCCGCCTTCGCCGTACTGGAGCGCGCCCGAGGCTTCATGGAGAAAACCGGGCGAAGCTTCGAGGTCTCCCTGGCGGTCACGCGGGCAGGAAATCTGTTCACCACCCACACCGCGGTGGCCGCCGGTTTCGATCGTTTCGCCCCGGCGCTCATCGAGCAATACCTCGGTGGCTATGCCACCGGCAAGCTCGGCATATCGGTCCACGATCTACTGGCTCTGGGCCGCCAAGATCCGAATGACCCGTCGGAAGCGTTCAACATGGCGTACTTGGCGATTCGCGGCAGCGGTGCCGTAAATGGCGTCAGTCGCCTGCATGGGCAAGTGAGTCGGCAGTTGTTCACGCCGCTCTTCCCCCATTGGCCACAGGACGAAGTCCCGGTTGGACACGTGACCAACGGTGTGCACACGCCGACCTGGGATTCGGCGCTGGCAGATGAGCTGTGGACGGAAGCCTGCGGCAAGGAGCGGTGGACGGGGACGGCGGATCGATTGGAACAGGACATGCGCCGCGTTGCCGACGACCGGCTCTGGCAATTCCGTACCGCCGCGACCAAGGTGCTTGTGGATTACGTCCGTCGACAGCTATCCCGGCAACTGACCGTGTCGGGTGCCTCGCCCGGGGCGATCGAGGGGGCGAAGCATCTGTTCGATTGCAATAGCCTGACGCTGGGTTTCGCGCGCCGTTTCGCCAGCTACAAGCGGCCCAACCTGCTATTGCACGACCCGGATCGACTGCTGCGACTGCTGACGAATCCGCAACGCCCGGTGCAGCTCATCATGGCCGGCAAAGCGCATCCGGCCGACCGGGCAGGCCAGGCCATGATCCAGGAATGGGTGCGCTTCGCCCGGCGACCTGACGTGCGTGCGCACGTGGTTTTCCTCGGCGACTACGACATGCACTTGACCGAGCAGCTGGTGCAAGGCGTCGACGTCTGGCTCAATACGCCGCGACGCCCCTGGGAAGCCTGTGGGACCAGCGGCATGAAGGTGCTGGTGAATGGCGGCATCAACCTGTCCGAACGGGACGGCTGGTGGGCGGAAGCCTACACCCCGGAAGTGGGATGGGCGTTGGGGGATGGCCAGGAACACGATAACGACCCCGGCTGGGATGCCGTCGAAGCCGAGGCCCTCTATGACCTCCTCGAGCGGGAGGTGATTCCGGAGTTCTACCGCCGCGACGAGCGCGGCATCCCCACCGCGTGGGTCGATCGGATGCGGGAAAGCATGGCGCGCCTGACGCCGCGCTTCTCGAGCAATCGCGCCGTGCGGGAATATACCGAGGAGCATTACCTGCCCGCGGCCTCCGCCTACCTGGCGAGGGCGGCCGAGAACGGCGCAGTCGGTGTCGCCATCGTCGACTGGCGGCATGCGTTGGAGCAGTCATGGGCCGCGCTGCGCTTCGGCGAGATGAAGATCGAGCGCGAGGACGAACAGCACGGATTCGAAATGCAGGTGTATCTCGGTGACCTTGCCCCGGATGCGGTACGGGTCGAGCTGTACGCGAACGGGGTCATGGGCGGCGCTCCTGTGCGGCAGGAGATGGAGCGCGTCCGCGAGCTGACCGGCGCCTCAGGCGGCTACCTGTATCGAGCAAGCGTGCCGGCCACGCGTCCGTCGACAGACTACACCGCACGCCTCATCCCGTGGCGCACCGACCTGGCGGTTCCTCTGGAAGAGGCTCATATCCTCTGGCAGCGGTAACGGGGCTCCACGAGGTCAAAGTCCCTCGCAGGGTCCGTTGCCGGGGATTGGTTCAATCCCGACCAGGTCCGTTGCGGATTGCGTCACTTCCTTGCTTCCGAGGCGACGGCCAGCAGTTTGCCGAACGCCGCGCCCGTGTCGCCGTCGGTCACCAGGTATCGCGGCAGCGTCATGGCGTCATCTGCGCGGCTCGCGGGTGCCCGCACCATGGTGAATGCCGCAACGTACCCGGCGGCCTGGGCGTCCCGGATCAGGTCCGGATCGTCGATTCCGTAGGGCCATGCCAGCATGTCGACCTGGATGCCGAGTTCGCGCTCGATGGTCGCCTTCGATTTGGTCAGCTGCATGGCGACGAAGGTTTCGTATTGCCGCGGTGAAAGGCGCCGCTTCTCGATTTTGAAGTTGGGGTGCCAGTAGGTGTGCGACTGAACGTCCACCAGCCCGGAGTCGTGCATGGTCCTGATCTCGTTCCAGGTCAGGGCGTACGAGGCATTGGAGATTGCCGAAGGATAGATGAACAGCGTCACCGGAACGCGGTACTTCCGAATCAACGGGAAAAGATCGGTGTAGACCGAGCGGTGCCCGTCGTCGGCCGTGATCGCCACCGACCGTGGCGGCGGAGGCGGACCGATGCCGCGGACGTACGCAACGACCTCCGCTAGCGGGATGACCCGGTAGCCATGGTTCCTCAGGTATGCGAGCTGCGTCGCGAAGACCGAGGTCCGGACGGTCATCGCATCACGCGCGATCGGACCGAAACGGTGGTAGAGCAGGATGGGCACCGCACCGTCCTGCCAGCCGGCGTCGGATCGCATCGGCACAAGCGCTGCGACCAGAGTCAACCAGAGCCAACGCCGGAACCAACCCATGCGGTCCTCGTCTTGCTTTCAGGCTCGATTCCCGCCCCGATCGGGCCGAGCAGAAATGAATCGCGGCAAGCGTGGTTCGGCACCGGATCGCACGCAAACGCGGCCGGAACCTCGCATCCCTTCTGTCCCCGGTTGGGACCGATGCGTCCGTTCCGCGTTTTCGGGAGATGCCTTACACCGACGCAGGATCCGAGGCCGCGCTGTCAGCGGGATTGGCCTTTCGCGCACGCGTCCGCTTTTTGCTCGCAGTTGGTGATGCAGCCGACGATGCGGCCGGTGATGCAGCCGGCGACGCCGTTGGATTCGGTGGAGGCTCGGCAAGCTTCGAACCGGCGCCGGCCATCAACTCCGCTTCTGCTTGCCGCCAATGATCGAGGGCTCGGCCATGCGGTCTTCCTTCTTTTTCCCACAACGCGTAGGCCCGCTCTTCGACTTGCGTGCGCAGCGCCTTGGTGTCCTTGGGTGCGGCAATCGCTGGCATTCTTACTCTCCTCCTGTTGTCCGGAGCACCTTGGAAGCGAAACGATCAAGCCGACGAGCCCGGATTCTTTGAAGCAGGGTAAAGTCGATAGAAAGTTCCGCTGATGCCGGATTGATAGTTCGATGGCGAATGGCCAATCGTACGTCAAAAACCCAATACATTGATTTGCCGAGTGCTTTTGTTTCCGCCCGATTCGGCCGGAGGGTGGGCGCAGGTCGGGTAGCGAGCGGCCGAATGGGGCGTCATTTTCGGCGGAGACACCACAATCCTTACTGCGATCGGGCAGCGGTGCGGACGAATCAAGATCGATCGGCGCAGGGCAGGCAGGAAGGCATGCTGCCACGTTCGACGCGGCCCTCCCGTTGCGTTTCACCGGCGATCGTGTCGTAGACGGTGCCGAACTGCTGAACATCGTGATGCAGCGGAGGGAGACGATGATCGTTTTCACCGGTGTCGACGAGAATGCGATTGGTGTAGGTCAACATCCGCCCTTTGTAGGCCGCGGCGCCCGCCAGCGCCGGCCGGACGATCCGCTCTTCGTCCACGCGGAACCCCCGGCCATCCATGGCGCGATGAAAAGCCGGCCTGTTGCCGCGATCGGGATCGATGATCCAGATCTCGGCCGCCGGCGCTGCGTGGGCGCCGATGAACGCCGCCAATGCTCCGTCGGCATCGCGCTCATACAGCAGGTCGCTGCCGATGATGAGGTCGTAGCAGCCCTCCACGACGTGACCCGTCCCGGCGTCGCCTCCCCGTGGGGGCATGCCCGGAGAACCCCATTGACCATGGCGGTATGTCATCGGGGGCAGGTGGTTCAGGCGCAGGTTCTCCAGCAGGAAATGCTCCGCGAGCGGATGACAGTCGCTCGCGGTCACGTCGGCGCCGCGCCGGTGCCCAACCAGGCTTGCCAAGGCCAAGCCGCAGCCGATCTCCAGGATGCGCTCGCCGGGGGTGACCGGCCGGCGTGCGAGTCGTGCCGCGAGCCAGGCACCGGACGGCCACAAGAGACCGAAGTGGGGCCAGGAAGCCGAGGAGATCCCGCGGCGTTCGGCTTCGCCGAGAGGGTCGGCATACTGCTGCCGGTCCAGCAACGAGCAGATCGTCAGATCCCGCACGCCGGCAATGGCGACTTGCTCGCGCTTGGTTAGATAGCCCGGCACGAAGGTGGCGTTCCGGAATCCGCTAGATTTTCTTGCCGCGTCCGGCGCCGATCATCGGCGCCGCTGGGCGCACCGTGCCGCCCGGCGGTGCGACCGGCCTGGCCAGCGACCGGTCCTTTTTCGGCTTTTTCGCTTCCTTGTTGCTGCGCTGCTGACCCTTGGCCATGATGTTCCCCCTCGTGAGGAGTGTGGAGGCCGGAAAACTGCCGGTGCGTCGAGTGTAGATCGATTCGCCGCAACCCTACGGGGCTCCGGTCGGTCGTTTCCGGCGCGCGCTACGTTGCGCCCGACGCCAAGACGCAAGCAGCGCTGTTGCTACGCTGGGCGCGCGAGATCGGGATAGACAACCTTTCGGCTCTTCAAGCGACCGCGAGCCTCGGATGGCCGACCGGCTCGGCGGTCGGCCGCACCGTGATCTCGATGTCGTAACTTCCGCAGTCCGCGCGCGATCGTCGATGCACCTCGCCGAAACTCTGTTCCGATTCAAGGGGCAGACTTCCCCGGTGGTGGTGCTGGCGGAAATGGACTTTGCGGAGATCGACGAAAAGCGTCGTCGGCAGCTCTTCGTCGGCTTCACCCGTGCCAGGTTCCGCTTGGAGTGCGTGCTGTCAGACCGGGCGGAACGGGCGATGGCGCGGGAATTGGGTTCGCCGGAATTTCTGACGACGGGACTGACTATTGGTCGATGAGCGGAAACCTGTGAAAAATTCAGGGCATCCGATTTTCGTGATTGAAACGCGGCGTAGTTGTACCGGATGAGCATCACAGCAATATCGTGTTTCGTGATTGACGCGAGCGCGGTGTGTTGCTATCATTAAACCGTGTTCAGTGATTGATAGAGTGCGGCAACATGAATCTCCTTGATGCGCTTGGCTTCCGGTGGGACAGGTCGGCAGTGCCAACTTCTGCCCCGTCCCACTCGATTGAGCGGGTCTGTTTCCGCTTCCACAAGATGCTTCCTGAGTTCGTATGGGACGCTTCCGTGATCGAAGGTAATCCATTTACCTTTCCCGAGGTCAAGACGCTGCTGGATGGCGTGACCATCGGCGGGCGCAAGATTTCCGATCAGGAGCAAATCCTGAACCTTGCGGAAAGCTCCAAGCGCCTGCTGGCGATGGTCAAAAACGGCCAGTTCTCCCTCACCAAGACAGTATTCACCGAATTGAACGGCATTGTCGCTCGCAAGGAAGCCTTGGAATGGGGCGTGTTCCGTGGCGAAGGACTGGAGACGAACTACACGCCGGATGTGGGCCTCGGCGAACGTGGGCGCTATATGCCGCTGCCGACGCTCCCCGGTGCGCCGGAACTGAACCGGGTGTTCAGTGAAGGTGTTTCCGCCCTGCAAGCGTGTGAGCCGTTCGAGCGGGCAACGGCCTTCTTCCTGTTCGGCGCTTTGCAGCAGTTCTTCTTCGACGGCAACAAACGCACCTCACGTTTCATGATGAACGGCGTCCTCATGTCGCACGGCATCGACGCCATCAGCGTGTCAGCGGCCAAGGCGCAAGAGTTCAACGAGAAGATGGTTCGCTTCTATCTCTCGAAGGACGCCACGGAGATGATGGTCTTCCTTGCCGGATGCCACCCGGATGCAGAGGCGATTCTTCCGCCTCCCGAGGAAGATCGAAACCACGACAGCGGGATGGCGCCATGAACACGGCTGCAAAGTGCGTTTTGCTGAATACGTGGGCCGGACGCCGTTACTACGAAGCTACGAAGTCGAAGTGGTTGGCGAGACGTCGAAGAAAGCCCGAGTCCGCGTTTTGACGCCCGGTGGCGTCATGCTGCCGGGTCGGCGCTACGTCCAGTGGGGCGAGGTTGCGTTGGTGCGGAAGCATGCGATCAAGGACATGCCTAGCGATGCTCACAAGGTTGAACAGGGATACTAAGACGGCGATGTTGGAGGATTTGGAGGGGCGGTCGATGCGCGATGATCTTATTGACTACTGCCATGAGATCGACCACGGCACATCGGAAGATCGTGCAGTGTTTGGCTCCGATTCGTCGGAGCCGTGATTCATGCCCGCCAACATCCTCAATCTGCCCTGCTACAAGGTTCAGGGCATCCAAGAGAACGAGCACGATTACCACATCGACGTTGAAACGCTGGAAGCGCCAACGTCCTGCCAGCACTGCCAATCCGCCAATCTGGTCGGCTTTGGCCGTCGCGAGCAGATGGTTAAAGACCTGCCGATGCACGGTCGCCGTGTTGGACTCTACATTGACACTCGCCGCTACCGCTGCCGCACCTGCGACAAGACGTTCTATGAGGATCTGCCTGAGATCGACGACAAGCGCCTGATGACCAAGCGGCTTGCGCAATGGATGGGTAAGCAGGCCATCAAGCGCACCTTTGCCAGCATTGCCGAAGAAGTCGGCTGCACAGAGTTCACCGTCCGGTCTGTGTTCAGCGACTACGTGAATGAGTTGGAAAAGACCATCCGCTTTGAAACGCCAAAATGGATGGGCATCGACGAAATCCACCTCATCAAGCCCCGTGGCGTGATCGCCAATATCCAGAACAACACCATCGTTGAGCTACTGCCGAACCGCAACAAGGATACCGTGGTGCGCTTC
>JAJYBQ010000171.1 GCA_021778935.1 Pseudomonadota bacterium
AAATGGATCTTGATTCTCGTTCTGGCAATGCGTCCCTACGTGCAGTCTATCCGATTCACCGAAGCCGAGAATGAAGCGGAACTGGCGTCACACCGTGTTTACCGCGACCGTCGCGTGGAGCGTGTATGCGGCATTCGTGGTCGCCTCGACCGCGATCATCCTGCGTCTGCTCCAGCGCGGCTTCGAGGGCATCACGCCATCCCAGCTGGTCGTCAGCATCGTGGGCATTTATCTGCTCATGATCATTCTTTCCGCCTGGCTGCTGGATCTCAATCTGCAACGGCGAAAAATCGTCCGCGAACTGCGGATCTCGGAAATCGTCTTCCAGTCGCAGGAACCGATGCTCGTCACGGACGCGAACGGCACCATTCTGCGGATCAATGAGGCATTCACGCGCGAGACCGGATACCGTGTCGACGATGTGGTCGGAAGGAATCCCCGCGTCATGCAGTCGGGGCGCCATTCCGGGGAGTTCTATCTCCAGATGTGGGAAAGCATCCGCAATTCCGGCCAATGGCAAGGGGAGATCTGGGACAAGCGCAAGGATGGAACGATCTATCCGAAATGGCTGTCGATCGCCGGCGTATTCGGAGCGGACGGGCGTGTCACCCACTACGTGGGCGGCTTCACCGATCTTTCCGAGCGCAAGGAGGCGGCGGCCAAAATCGCGCAGCTTGCCTACTACGATGCGTTGACGGGGCTTCCCAATCGGCATCTCTTCATGGACCGCCTGCGGCACGCCTTGTCGGCCAATGCGCGCAATCAACAATATGGCGCGCTGCTCTACATCGATCTGGACAAGTTCAAGATCGTCAACGATACGGTCGGCCACGAGGAAGGGGACCGGCTCCTGGGCGAAGCCGGCCGGCGCCTGCAGGAATCGGTGCGCGAAGGGGATACGGTTGCACGCCTCGGCGGCGACGAGTTCGTGATCGTGCTGGAGAACCTGGGGGCGATGTACGACGATGCCGCGTTCATGGCGCGGACGGTGTGCGAGAAGCTGGTCGCCAGGATGTCGGAGGCGTACTGGCTTGCAAACCAGGAGTTCTCCTGCCCGGCGAGCATCGGTGTGACCCTCTGGCATGGAGAGTTCCGCGGCGGCGCGAACGAATTGCTGAAGCAGGCCGACGTCGCGATGTACCAGGCGAAGCGGGCCGGCCGCAATACCGTGCGATTCTTCGATCCCGCGATCCAGATCGCGATCGAGAATCAGGCGAGGCTGGAGAGTCGTTTGCGTACCGCCCTGCAACGCAAGCAGTTCCAGCTGTATTTCCAACCGCAGGTGCAGGAAGAAGGCGCGGTGCGGGGCGCAGAGGCGCTCTTGCGCTGGAATGACCCGGAACGCGGTCCGGTTTCTCCGGCGGAGTTCATCCCGGTCGCCGAGGAGACCGGGGTGATCGTCTCCATCGGCCGGTGGGTGTTGCAGAGCGCCTGCGAACAACTCCGTCGATGGCAGGAAATTCCGGCAATGCGGACTCTGCGACTCTCGGTCAACATCAGCGCCAAGCAGTTCGGCAGCGATTCGTTTGTGTCCGAACTGGTCGAGCAGGTGCGGGCAAGCGAAGTGAACCCCGCGCTGCTCGAACTCGAGCTTACGGAGAGCGTGTTGCTCGAGAACGTCGATGACGCCATCGAAAAGATGATGGCATTGCGGAAATTGGGTATTACGTTTGCATTGGACGACTTCGGTACCGGATACTCGTCGCTTTCGTACTTGCGGAAACTCCCGCTGGACGTCGTGAAAATCGACCGCAGCTTCGTCCTGGATCTCGGCGCGAACGACAGCAGCAAGACCATCGTGCGAACGATCATTCAGATGGCGCAGAATCTGCGCCTGTGCGTGATCGCCGAGGGCGTGGAGACCGAGGCGCAGCAGCGGATCCTCTCCGGGTTCGGTTGCGACGTGTACCAGGGCTACCGGTTTGGAAGGCCGGTTGCGATCCAGGAATTCGAAACCCATCTCATGCATGCAACCATTGTTCGGAACGAAGCCGTCGCGGTTTTCCAGAAGGCGATCTGATCGTCATGCGGTCTTCGGATTGCATCGGAACGCCGGTTCCGGATCGTAGGGGATCGACGCCGTGCTGAACCTCGACGTCGAATCCGTATACGGCCCGGGCACGGCAGCGGCGCTGGGCGCCGCCCCGGACGCCCTCCTGCAGCAGGCAGCGCGGGAGTTCGTGCCGCATTTCTACGCCATTTTCGCCGGGACGCCGGAGGGCGGCCCCATCCTGGGGCGTCTGTTGCCCGAGGAGTTCGCGCATCTTCAGGCCCGGCAGACCGAGCATTTCACGATGCTCTTCGATCCCCATCTGACGCCGCCGCGCCATCTGACCGCCGCCCAGCAGGCCGGGCGCGTCCACGCGCTGATCGGCGTCGACCTGCTGATGGTTTCGGAGGCGTACACGCTCTATCAGCAGTACCTGCAGGACGAACTGCTGCCGAAGATCGAGCCGTCCTGCCGGGATGAGCTCATGCGCGCGATCATACGGAGGATCATGGCGGATCTCCGGGGCCAGGCGCTCAGTTATCGCCGGATCGATGCCGAAGTGTCGCGCGCGATCGCGGAAATCGATCAATTGATCCATGCCACCGCCAATTTCTCGGATCTGATCCGGGGCGCGATGGCCGTCATCGGCAACCTCGAAGGAAATTCGTCCGGTTTCTTCGCGCGGGTCGATCAGTCCGGCGAGTTGCGGATCGAGGCATCGCAGGGAGCGGCGGGACACCGATACCATCAGGCGATGATGAGCGGCGAGATCCCGCGGATCAGCATCGATGTCAACCGGGATTCCGGTCGAGGCCCGGGCGGCATGGCCTGGCGCAGCGGCAAGGTGGTGGTTTCGGATGCATGGGCCTTGGAGCCCCGCAACGAGCCGTGGAAGAAACTGGGAATCGAATTGGGATTCCGCGCCAGCGCGGCGATCCCCTTGCTCGGCGGCGACGGAGAGTCGATCGCCTTGCTGAGTTGGTACAGCCCATGGCCCGGGTATTTCTCGACCCCGCGGATGAGCAATTTTTTCAATTACGTGCAGACCGCCCTCAGCCATGCGGTCAGCCGGCTCAATGCGGCGCCGGTCGTCGCGCTTTCCCTGCGGCAGTCCTATCGCGGATGGATCGCGGAGGGTCGCATTGCGCTGTTGTACCAACCGATCGTCGATCTGCGCACCGGCACGGTGACCAAGGTCGAGGCGCTGGCGCGGCTGGTCGACGATGAGGGACGGATGGTGACGCCGGACCGGTTCCTGCCGGCATGCGGGTCGGAGGAGTTGTTCACCTTGCTGCAGGCCGGTTTGCGGCGCGCAGGGGAGGATCGCGCGATCTGGACGGAAGCCGGAGTCGACCTGTCGGTCGCGTTGAACTTTCCCGCCGAAGGCGTCGGGGATCCGCGCTATGAGCGCGCCGTGTTCGAGGCGATCGAGCGTTTCCGTTTCGGCGATGGCCGGCTGACGCTCGAGATCCTGGAAAGCCGGGAAGGCAGCGATCCGATCGGGCGCCAGCAGGCGTTTTTGCAGCGGCTCCGCGATGTCGGGGTCGCCATCGCCGAGGACGATCTGGGTTCCGGGCATAGTTCCCTGCTGCGGCTCGATCGATACGCGTTCGATGAGGTCAAGATGGACCAGGAACTGGTGCGCGGTTCGGTGAGCCGCCCGCAGCGCGCGCTGGAGTTCATGCTGTACCTCGCCCGCCTGACCCATTCCTTCGGGATGCGTCTCACCGTCGAGGGACTGGAACACCGCGGCCTGATCGAAGCCGCAAGCATTCTTGGCGCCGATCAGGGGCAGGGCTACGGCATTGCGAAGCCGATGCCGATGGCCGAGATCCCGGGCTGGATCCGGCAGTTTCGTCACGACGTCAAACCCGACTTTCCGGAAACGACCCTGGGAGCCATGGCGACCTACATGCTCTGGGATCTCGAGGTCGACACCCGGCTCGCGGACGGCGATGGCGGCGTGGTCGATCGAAGGCGGAGCGTGAAGGCATTCCTTGCCCATCGCGGCCTGCAGCGCTCGGACCTTGCCCGGCTGATCGACGAGCACTTTGCGTCGGGCGCCGCGGCGCGGGCGACGGCCCGTGTCGGCATCATCGACGGATTCACGCAGGTGTGGCTCGACGAGATCGGGCTCGACGCCGTCCGTTGATCGGGATGCGGACCCGGTGCGGACGAGCGGGGTGCCGACGGGCTGCGAACTTGCGCCGGTGGCGGGCGGAGCGGATGATCCCGTCCGGAACCGTGACGGAGGAACCAGCGCGTGAAACGGGATGCGGGTTTTCGACTTGCGGGCCTGGTGGCCCTGATGATGATCGTCTTTTCCGGCTCCGCGGCGCAGGCGGAGCCGGCATACGACAACGGCTACACCTACCAGACCTTGCCGCCTCCTCCTCCCGCCGAGGACGGTTACCCTCCGCCGCCCGGGCTGCCGGACGCGGGGTATGACCAGTCCTACTATCCACCGGTCACATCCCTGGACCAGGTTCCGGCGATTCCCGGCGATCCGGTGCCGGAATTCGGGGACGGCGCGTATGACTACGCCCCCCCGCCCATGCCGGTCGTGAGCGTGTACCTGCAACCGGCGCTGGTGGAACCACCGCCGATCGCCATCCCGTGGGCGCCGCCGCCGATGCTGGTCGAGGTGCCGCCGCCCATGCCGTTCTTCGGCGCGGTCTGGACGGGCGGTTACTGGGCGTGGCAGGGGCAGTGGGTCTGGGCGGCGGGACAGTGGATGGCCCCGCCGATGGCGGGGTACCTCTGGACGCAGCCCTACTATGAAAACCGCAACGGCATGGTGATCTTCATCCCCGGTTTCTGGCGCGGTCCGGGGGTGATGTTCATGCGGCCTCCGCTCGTCGCGGTGGTTCCGGTCGTCCGGATCGCGCCGGGCGTGATCGTCGGGCCTCGGCCCATCGGTCCCAACGGTTGCTTCGTGCCCGCGCCGCCCGGATCGCGTCTCGGCCTGATCGTTTCGGCGCCGATCGGCACGGCCCCGGCCGTGGTCGTCGGTGCGCCGCCTGTCATCCGGGCCGGCATGCGCGTCGGGTTCGCGGGCGGCGGGCGCGTGCGCATCACGGCGCCGGCGGGCGTTGCGGAAAGCGGACGCCCGGTGTCGCTGCTGGCGCCCGCCGCGGCCCGTCTCGCGGCAGCCCAGCGTCCGGTGGTGCGCATGCTGGCGCCGCCGCCCGCGGTACGCACCCCGATGCGCGGATTTTCCTTGCGCGAAGGGGCGCCGCGGCTGCCGCCGGCGCGGATCGTGCGCCCGCAGGCAAGTCGCCCGGCATGGTTGCAGCGCGCGCCGCAGCAACCGATGCGGGGTCCGGGCGGGGCGGGGAACGCGCCGCCGTCGCGGGGGTTCCCGCCGCAGCGGTTCCGGTCGGAGGGCGCG
>JAJYBQ010000172.1 GCA_021778935.1 Pseudomonadota bacterium
CTGCACTGCGAGGACTTCGGCGCGGAAGCGTTTGCCGTCGCAGTCCGGGCAGCGCAGGTAGACGTCCGAGAGGAACTGCATCTCGACGTGTTCGAATCCGTTCCCGCCGCAGGTGGGGCAGCGGCCGTCGCCGGAGTTGAAACTGAAGGTCCCGGCCGTGTACTTGCGTTCCTGAGCGAGCGGCGCCCGGGAAAAAATCTTGCGGATCGCATCGAACGCGCCGACGAAGCTGGCGGGGTTGGACCGGGTGGTCTTGCCGATCGGCGATTGGTCGACGAGGGCGACGTCGGCGAGTTGCTCGGCACCGAGGCAACGATCGTGGGCTCCAACCGCCGTTGCCGGTTTCCCCAAGGCGCGGCAGAGCGCGGGATACAGCACGTCCTGGATCAGGGTCGACTTGCCCGATCCCGATACGCCGGTCACCGTGACGAGTCGGTGCAGCGGGAAGGCGACGGTGAGCGAGTGAAGATTGTGTTCCCGGGCGCCGATGATCTTGATTTCCCCCTCGACGCGGGGGGCGTGAACCGACGCGGTTGGCGCCATACCCCCTCTCCCGCTTGCGGGAGAGGGCGGGGGTGAGGGTGGCGATTGCGCTCCGGCGCCGGCATGCAGCCCCCCCTCTTCCGCGGTGAGCGGGAAAGGGGGAGGGCGCGGAATGGGCAACGGCGCCTCCACCCGCCTCCTTCCGCTGAGGTACAGCCCGGTGGCGGTATCCGCGCGGCGGAGTTCGTCGGGCGTGCCGTCGAACACGATCTGCCCGCCGCGATCCCCCGGCCCGGGCCCCATATCCAGGATGCGATCGGCGGCAAGCATGATCTGTGGATCGTGCTCCACCACGACCAGCGTGTTGCCGCCGTCGCGCAGCCGCTCCATGACGCCGACCACGCGTTGCATGTCGCGTGGGTGCAGCCCGATCGAGGGTTCGTCGAGCACGAACAGGGTATTGACCAGCGAGGTGCCGAGCGCCGTTGTCAGGTTGATCCGCTGCACCTCGCCGCCCGAGAGTGTGCGGCTCTGGCGATCGAGGGTGAGATAGCCGAGCCCGACTTCGCGGAGAAATCGCAGGCGGGATCGCACCTCGTCGAGGATCATTTTGGCGGCAATGGCTTCGGCAGGCACCCTCACCCCCGCCTGCTCCCGCAAAGCGGGAGCAGGGATTGCCCCGCAAGCGCGAGGACTCGTTCCCCCGTTCCCGCTTTGCGGGAGCGGGTCGCCGAACCAGCCGAGCAGCCGGTCGACCGGCAGGAGCATCAGATCGTGGATCGTGTACGCCTTGCCGCCGCCTTGCTCGATCGTCCACAGCAGCGCATCGGGCTTGAGCCGCGTGCCGCCGCAGGTCGGGCAGGTCGTGTATGAGCGGTAGCGCGACAGGAGCACGCGGATGTGCATCTTGTACGCCCGTGATTCGAGCCATTCGAAGAAGCGGTCGATGCCGTACCACTGCGTCTTCCACTTGCCGGTCCATTGCGGATCGCCCCGGAGCACCCAGTCGCGCGCCGGCTGCGGCAGGTCATCCCATGGCGTATCGAGATCCACCCCGGCGTCGCGGGCATGGTTCTCTCCGGTGTACTTTTCCAGATCCTGCTGGCATTCAAGAAAGCTCTTCGTCTGCCACGGCTTGACCGCACCCTCGCGCAGCGTCTTGCGGCCATCGGGAATGACGAGCGCGTGATCGACGCCGATCACGCGACCGAAGCCGCGGCAGGTTTCGCAGGCGCCGACCGGGGAGTTGAACGAAAATGTCGCCGGCGTGGGGTCGGCGTAATGGATGTCGCAATGGGCGCAGTGCAGGTCCGCGGAATACCGTGCCCAGGCCCGATCGTCGGCGTTCGCGTCTGCCGCCGCATCGGTATCCCCATCCGTGCGCCACGCATCGACCCGTCCGCCTCCCCGTCGCATCGCGGTTTCGGCAGCCTCGCGCAGACGCTCGCCGTCGAGCGCATCCCAGCGCAGCCGGTCGCAGACCACTGCGAGCGTCCGGAAATCGCCTTCCCGGCGACTGCGATGGACGCGCGTATACCCTTGCGCGGCGAGGTGTTCGCGGATCTCGTCCTCGCTGAAGTTGTCCGGTACGCGGACGGGGAAGGTCAGGACCATCCGTATCCGGGATCGCCGCGCGCCGGTGTCGGAATCGTCCGGCGGGCTCGCCGGTTCGTCTGCGGCGGCGCGCGCGAGCAGGTCGGCGGCGACCGTTGCGGGCGTGTCGCGCTGCACCGGCCGGCCGCAGGATCGGCAGTGCAACCGGGCCGCGCGCGCATAGAGCAGCTTCAGGTGGTCGTTGACTTCCGTCATCGTGCCGACCGTACTGCGCGAACTGCGGACCGGGTTGGTCTGGTCGATCGCGATTGCCGGCGGCACCCCTTCGATGCGGTCGACTGCCGGGCGATCCATGCGATCGAGAAATTGGCGCGCATACGGCGAGAAGGTTTCGACATAGCGCCGCTGTCCTTCAGCGTAGAGCGTGTCGAAGACGAGGGAGCTCTTGCCGGAACCGGAGACGCCCGTCACCACGATGAGTTTTCCCGTGGGGAGGTCCAGGTCGAGGTTGCGCAGGTTATTCTGGCGCGCACCGCGGATGCGGATCCAGCGCTGTCGATCCGGCGGCGGAATCATGCTGCGAGAAAGGCTTCCGCCAGCCGCACCCAGTAGGCCGCCCCGATCGGCAGCAGATCGTCGTTGAAGTCGTAGGAAGCGTTGTGCAGCGTGCAGGGGCCGATGCCATGCTCCGGCGCGCGGTGATCGCCGTCCCCGTTGCCCAGGAGGAGATACGCCCCCGGTCGTTCGCGCAGCAGGAACGCAAAATCCTCGGCACCCATGCTCGGCTCCACGCCGAAGAGCACCCGGTCCGCGCCGACCAGTTGCTCGGCAACCTGCGCGGCGAATCGTGCCTCCCCCGGGTGGTTGACGGTGGGGGGATAGTTGCGGTCGAAACGGACCCGTGCGCGTGCCTCGTGCGCTTGCGCGGTCGCTTCGGCGATGCGATGCATTCCGGCTTCGATCCGATCGGTGACGCGTTCGTCGAACGTCCGCAGGGTGCCGCAGATCGTTGCGACATCGGGGATCACGTTGGTGACGTCGCCGGCATGGATCATCGTGATCGAGAGCACGGCCGGATCGATGGGGCGCTTGACGCGGGTGATCAGCCCTTGCAGGCCTTGGGCGATCTGGACTGCCACGAAAACCGGATCGACGCCGAGTTCAGGCATCGCGCCGTGCGCGCCGCGGCCCTCGATGCGGATCTCGAATTCGCTGGTCGAGGCCATAGCAGGCCCGTCCGCGATGGCGAAGGTTCCGACCGGAATGCCCGGCCAGTTGTGGATCGCAAACACCGCATCGCAGGGAAAGCGGGTGAACAGACCATCATCGACCATGCGCTTCGCGCCGCCGCCGGCTTCCTCCGCCGGCTGGAAGATCGCAACCGCGGTCCCGGCGAAATCGCGGTGGCGGGAGAGGAACTGCGCCGCACCCAGCAGCATTGCGGTATGTCCATCATGACCGCAGGCGTGCATGCGGCCGGCGAAAACGGAGCGGTGCGGGAACTGGTTTGCTTCCTGGATCGGTAGTGCATCCATATCGGCGCGCAGGCCGATCATCCGCCCCGGACGGGCGCCGCGAACCACGCCGACCACGCCGGTGCCACCGATGCCGCGATGAACTTCCACGCCCCATTGCGCCAGCAGATCCGCGACGAGTTCGCTGGTGCGCTGTTCGGCGAAAGCGAGTTCCGGATGCGCATGGATATCGCGGCGGACCGCCTGCAGCAATGAAACGGCGCTTGCGATGTCGTCGGGAAGGCGCATGGCTCCCATTGTATGCCGCGCCTGCTGCGATGCCGAACCTCGATGTCCGACATCACGACAGGGTCACGGTACGACGCGGTCGATCGTGACCGTCAATCCCTTCGTCCCCACCGCGACCGGCTGGCTCGATCCTTCCAGATCACCGGATGCCGGCATCGCATCGCCGTTGCGTGAAACGCGCGCTTCGATGATCACCGGGGAGAACTTCGACATGGTGAATGCGGGTACCATCGCCATCGCGTCGTTGAGGGTGAATGCCATCGGCAGATCCTTCACCTGCTTGCGCAGCATCGCCAGGGGAACGCGTGGGCCGAAGGCGGCGCGGGCATAGATGAACACCGTTTCGTCCGGCGACGCCTTGGCGGTCAGATCCGACGCAATTTTCACCTTGCCCTGCACCCCTGCCGCGGCCGCCGCTTCGGCGCTCATTCCCGACGCCGCATTTGCGGCGAGGTCGGGAGGTAGCGCCTGTCCGGCCTGCTTGGCGCGCTTGCGCGCTTCCTGGATGCTGCTGCGCAGGTTCTGCGCGAATTGCGGGTCCTCGGGCGCAGCCTGCACGGCCCGCTCCCAGGAGCGGACCGCATCGGCATAGCGGCGATTTCCGAAGGCCTGCGTTCCGGCCAGAGCGAGGCCCTTGACGTTGTGCGGATCGATCTTGAGTGCACGCGAGATGAGCTTCATCGGCAAGCCGTCGAGATCCTGTCCCTGCGTCATCGCCAGGGCGTCGGCGAAGTCGACCAGCAGGTTCGGATCCTTCGGAGTGAGCGCAACTGCCTTGGTATAGGCATGCACGGCATCCTGGAAGTTCTTGGCCGCATCCGCGCCGTTGCTTTGCTCGCCGATATACGCATACACCCGGCCGAGCATGGCCCAGCCGGCGGCGTCCCCGGGGTTCTTCTGCAGCGAGGCCTGCAGCTTGTCGATCATCTTCTGGATCCGCGCGGCGGTGACGGACGGGCTCGGCGCACCGCCCGGGCCTCCGTCCTGTGCTGCGGCCGACGCCACCGTCGCACCGGGGGCCAACGCGTCGGGGGCTCCCAGGCGGCTGTATAGCGCAATCGGAATGGCGAGAACCAAAACCCCCACCGCAAGTGCGGTGCCGCGCGCGCTCTTGGGGCGGACCCGCGCTGCCGCGTCCGAACCGACCTCTTCGAGCAGACGGCGCTCCAGTTCGATGCGGCTTTGCCGAAACTGCGCATCGGCCAGAGTGCCGGCGGCATGCTCGGCATCGAGTTCGCGTAGCTGGTCACGAAACAGAGCGACCACGGCGCCCGCCTTTTTTTCTTCTCCGGGCTCGGCATTGCGCAGCAGTGGCCAAAGCAGCAAGCCGAGGGCCAGGACCAGCAGGATCCCGGCGGCAAACAGAAATCCGATCATGAGAGGTGGCTTTCTTCTCCAGCGCCTTCTTGGAGCAGGCGCTGCGCGCGTTGCGCGTCTTCCGCGCTCAGGGTTGCGTCACTCGCTGCGGCAAGGGACTGTGCGGCGCGCCGTTTGAGCGTGAAGTACAGCGCGGCCAGGCCGCCGACCAGCAGCAGGCCGGGGCCGAACCATAGCAGGATGGTGTCGTTCT